>NZ_JAMPPE010000018.1:0-92295 GCF_028480905.1 Providencia sp. PROV156
TTCCCGGTCAGTGGTGGCGCATTATAGGGAGTCAGAAAAATCTGGCAAGTGTTTTTTTACATTTTTTTTCTAACTGCCTATTTACCACCCAAAAAGGCTACTTTTTGATTCTTTTTAGCGTTTCTGGCAACTCTGCGATACTGTTAATAACAATATCTGCATTATTGATTGCTTCATCGGTGACTGGCTCACCACTTTTCACTAATACAGTTGTACCGACTTTAGCAGCTTTACCCGCCAACATATCAGCAAGTTTATCACCCACCATAATAGATGATGCCATATCTATTTTTAAAAAAGCCTGTGCGTCTAATAGCATTCCTGGCTTTGGCTTACGACAATTACAGTCTTGGCGATATTCTTCTACTGTAGCCTCAGTATGATGAGGGCAAAAATAAATACCGTCTAAGTCGATACCGCGATCTGCTAATGACCAATCCATCCATTCTGTGAGTTGCATAAACTGGTCTTCTGTATAAATTCCCCGACCAATACCTGACTGGTT
Organism: Providencia sp. PROV156; assembly: GCF_028480905.1. NCBI lineage: Bacteria > Pseudomonadati > Pseudomonadota > Gammaproteobacteria > Enterobacterales > Morganellaceae > Providencia > Providencia sp. PROV156. The sequence continues at coordinate 506 of NZ_JAMPPE010000018.1, forward strand.
AGTTACAATAACTAATGCATAACCCATCTTTTTTAATTCGAGCATCGCTTCAATTGACCCTTCAATAAATTCGAAATCATCAATTTTATGTACATAACCATGATCGATATTAATTGTTCCATCTCTATCTAAAAAGACTGCTGGGATCCCGTTACTCACCTGTTTACTCCTAAAATTTAGTATCTTTTTAGTATCTCATGAAAAGAAATAAAAGGAGAATAGAATAAATAGAACAATCTTTATTGACTTAGACGTCTAGACGCCTTAACATCCAACCTTATTAGATACACTATCTAAAAACAATTCAGATAAAGTTAGAAACTATAAATGATAAAGCTCTCAAATATTAATAAAGTTTTCCAGCAAGGAAGCCGTAACATTCAAGCGCTTACTGATATTAGCTTGCATGTGCCTGCTGGTCAGATCTATGGCGTTATTGGTGCTTCAGGTGCGGGTAAAAGTACGCTTATTCGTTGCGTGAATATGCTTGAACGCCCAACTTCAGGCCAAGTTATTGTTGATGGACAAGATTTAACATCAATGACTGAAAAAACGTTGACGAGAGCACGTCGCGGCATTGGCATGATTTTCCAGCATTTTAACCTGTTATCTTCACGTACCGTCTTTGATAACGTTGCTCTCCCCTTGGAACTTGATAATACGCCTAAAGAAAAAATTAAAGAGCGTGTAAATGAATTACTCGATTTAGTTGGGTTAACTGAAAAGAAAGATGCATACCCAGCAAACCTTTCTGGCGGACAAAAGCAACGTGTTGCTATAGCTCGCGCATTAGCTAATTCACCAAAAGTATTACTATGTGATGAAGCGACAAGTGCGTTAGACCCCGCGACAACCCGTTCAATTTTAGAATTATTAAAAGATATTAACCGTCGATTAGGCTTAACTATCTTATTAATTACTCACGAAATGGATGTTGTAAAACGTATTTGTGATCAAGTTGCTGTAATAAGTGGCGGTCAATTAATTGAGCAAGACAAAGTGAGTGAAGTATTCTCTCACCCGAAAACACCTGTCGCTCAAGCGTTTATTCAATCAACATTAGTTATTGATATTCCAGATGATTATAAAGAACGATTAAAAACGGAGCCAGGTAAGGAATTATCACCATTACTCAAGCTCGAATTTACAGGGCAGTCTGTTGATGCACCTTTAATTTCAATGGCTGTACGCAAATTTGATATTGATATTAATATTTTAAGTTCACAAATTGACTACGCCGGCGGCGTGAAATTTGGTGTGATGCTCGCAGAGCTACATGGCATCAATGGTGGGGTTGAATCCACAATTGCATTTTTAAAAGAGCATCATGTGAAAGTAGAGGTTTTGGGTTATGTCTGAGAGAATGATTTACCTGCTGATTAACGGCACAATTGACACTATCACAATGACCTTTGTTTCCGGCTTTTTAGGTTTTGTTTTAGGTTTACCATTAGGTGTATTGCTCTATATTACACGCAAAGACCAAGTAATGGAGAATGTAGGGCTATATCGTGCTCTTGCAGTTGTAGTAAACATTTTCCGCTCTGTGCCATTTATTATTTTACTGGTGTGGATTATTCCATTAACTTCGTTTCTTGTTGGAACGACTATTGGTTTAAAAGCAGCAATCGTTCCTTTAACAATTGGCGCTGCGCCGTTTATTGCTCGCATGGTTGAAAATGCGTTATTAGAAATTCCAAGTGGTTTAATTGAATCAGCCCGTGCGATGGGAGCAACTCCACTTCAGATTATTCGTAAGATTTTGATCCCTGAAGCATTGCCAAGTTTAATTAATGCAGCCACTATCACGTTAATTATGTTAGTCGGATATTCTGCAATGGGTGGTGCAGTTGGTGCCGGTGGTTTAGGTCAAATCGCACTACAATATGGTTATCAAACCTATAACCCTGTTGTGATGAATACCGTTATTGTGCTCCTCGTCATTTTAGTAAACCTAATTCAGTTTGGCGGCGAGTATTTAATGAAAAAAGTTTCACATCGATAGTTAGTAAAATAGCTGCGCCGTTAAGGTGCTTATAAAGTCCGTTTTAAAGGGGTAAACCAATGTCTATTAAATTAAAATCTATCGCAGTTGTCGGCGCGCTATTAGGCACACTCGTTCTCACTGGTTGTGGTGAAAAAGAGAAAGATGCCAACAGCATCAAAGTTGGTGTGATCATGGGCAAAGAATTAGAAGTTGCTGAAGTCGCACAGAAAGTTGCTAAAGAAAAGTACGGTTTAAATGTTGAGCTCGTTTCATTTAATGACTTCGTTTTACCTAATGAAGCATTAAGTAAAGGCGATATCGATGCGAACGCATTCCAACACAAGCCTTATCTTGATCAACAAATTAAAGATCGTAACTACAAATTAGTTCCTGTTGGAAATACCTTTATTTATCCAATTGCGGCTTACTCTAAAAAAATTAAGTCGGTAGATGAACTCGCTGATGGCTCACAAATTGCGTTACCAAATGACCCAACTAACTTAGGCCGTTCATTGCTGTTATTACAGCAACAAGGTTTAATTAAATTAAAAGATGGTACTGGCTTAATGCCAACTGTTTTAGATGTGGTTGAAAACCCGAAAGACCTGAAATTTGTTGAGTTAGAAGCGCCTCAATTACCTCGTGCTTTAGATGACCAAAAAATTGCATTAGCGATTATCAATACGACTTGGGCGAGTAGTGCTACACCTAAATTAACACCAGCAAAAGATGGTTTATTTGTTGAAGATAAAGATTCTCCGTACGTAAATATTATTGTTGCTCGTGAAGATAATAAAGATAGTGAGAACGTGAAAAAATTTATTCAGGCATATCAATCAGATGAAGTAGCAAACAAAGCTAATGAAGTCTTCGATGGTGGTGCAGTTAAAGGTTGGTAATCTTTTTTATTATTTAAAAAACGATTAAAATACTAGACGGCTTAACGCCGTCTAGTATTTTTTGTAATTTATAGACTATAAAAACAACGCGGCATTATTTTGAATCATATAAGAAAGGTATAACTTATGAGACTGTTATTGCTCACTTTGGTAACATTTGTGTTAGCCGGGTGTGGAATTAACCAATACACGAGTCCAGGGCAAAATAAAGGTTTCACTAGTATGAAATTGTCTAAACCTGTACCGAAAGTAACAGAGCCAGACACAGCAAACGTTAAATTAATGAATAGCCCAGAAGAATTATTAGGGATGCCTTTCAAAGATTTAGGTGTTGTTTCTGGGGAATCTTGTCGAGAAAGCGTTCAAAGCCCTCCGGCAAATTTGAATACCGCAAAAAACAGTATGTTAACACAAGCTGCCTATATTGCGGCTGATGCCGTACTTTTACACCAGTGCCAAACCATGACCTCTCCTGGTTGTTATCAGGCAACTATCTGTGAAGGCAGTGCATTACAAATTGTTGAATAAATATCTTATGCAATCTTTTCAGTTTAATGTTATTGGGCACATTGAATCACCTTATAAAGAAAAGTTTGCAATCCCTCGCCAACCTGGACTTGTTCAGGGAGGTGCGGGACGCTTACATCTGCATTCTCAATTCAACGACTCAAATGCGGTGCGAGGACTCAGTCAATTTAGCCATGTTTGGGTTCTATTCGTTTTTCATCAAACAATGAAAAATGGCTGGAAACCGCTAGTGCGTCCTCCAAGGCTTGGTGGCAATGATAAAATGGGTGTTTTCGCAACCCGTTCAACATTTAGGCCAAACCCAATAGGCATGTCTCTTGTTGAATTACATGGAATAACAATAGAAAACAATCAAGTAACCCTTGAGCTTGGTAGCATTGATTTAGTAGACGGCACCCCTGTTATCGATATAAAACCTTACTTGCCCTTTGCTGAGGCAATACCAACTGCAACTGCGGGGTACGCACAGGACATACCTTCAGATGATATGCAGGTTATATTTACCCCAGAAATAGAAACTGAATTAGATGATTATCAAAATCACTACCCAGGTATTAAACAATTTATTTCACAAGTTTTAATGCAAGACCCTCGCCCCGCATATAAGAAACAATCTACTGAAACACGTGACTATGCAGTCCATTTATTAGATTTTAATATTCGCTGGCGGGTAATTGATGGTGTGACTGAAGTATTCGCTATCGAACCATACGAAAAATCACGTTAACCCCTTTTGGCAAGTCTCCGTCACTGGTAGACTAGCTCACTATATACCTTGGCAAATAAGTCGTTTGCCATAACTTGTTGTTCTAATGGAACCTATACAATGCGTACTAGCAAATATCTGCTCTCAACTCTAAAAGAGACCCCTGCGGATGCAGAAGTTATCAGCCATCAGCTGATGCTGCGTGCAGGAATGATCCGTAAACTTGCTTCCGGTCTGTATGACTGGTTACCCACTGGTGTTCGTGTTCTACGTAAAGTAGAAACCATCGTCCGTGAAGAAATGGAAAATGCAGGCGCTATCGAGGTATCTTTACCCGTCGTTCAGCCTGCAGATTTATGGCAAGAAAGTGGACGTTGGGAACAGTATGGACCTGAATTGCTGCGTTTTGTTGACCGTGGTGAGCGCCCGTTTGTTCTCGGCCCGACCCATGAAGAAGTGATTACAGATTTAGTCCGTAACGAAATCACCTCTTACAAACAATTGCCATTGAATTTATTCCAAATTCAAACCAAATTCCGTGATGAAGTTCGCCCACGTTTTGGTGTGATGCGCTCGCGTGAATTTATTATGAAAGATGCATACTCTTTCCACACTAGCCAAGAATCATTGCAAGAAACCTATGATGCGATGTACGAAGCCTACAGCAAAATTTTCACGCGTATTGGCTTTGATTTCCGTGCCGTTCAAGCTGACACTGGCTCTATCGGCGGTAGCGCATCCCACGAATTCCAAGTATTAGCAAAAAATGGTGAAGATGACGTTATTTTCTCTACCGAATCTGATTATGCCGCTAACATTGAATTCGCAGAAGCATTAGCACCAACAACGCCACGTTGCGCTCCAACAGAAGAGATGCGTCTTGTTGATACTCCTAATGCAAAAACAATCGCAGAGCTCGTTGAGCAATTCAATTTACCTGTTGAAAAAACTGTTAAGACATTGATTGTTCATGCGAAAAAAGATTCAGGTCACACGCTCGTCGCTTTATTAATTCGTGGCGACCATGAGTTAAATGAAATCAAAGCAGAAAAACACCCATTAGTGGCCAGCCCATTAGAATTCGCCACGGAAGCTGAAATCAGAAATGCAGTGAATGCTGGCCCAGGCTCTTTAGGCCCAGTCAATATGCCACTACCGATTGTTATCGACCGTAGCGTTGCAGTAATGAGCGACTTTGGTGCAGGCGCAAATATTGATGGTAAACACTATTTTGGCATTAACTGGGAACGTGATTTGGCGTTACCAGAAGCTTTTGATTTACGCAACGTTGTTGAAGGAGACCCAAGCCCAGACGGTAAAGGTGTACTGCAAATTAAACGTGGTATCGAAGTTGGCCATATTTTCCAATTAGGTACTAAGTACTCAGAAGCAATGAAAGCTTCGGTCCAAAATGAAGATGGACATAACCAAATCGTCACCATGGGTTGTTATGGCATTGGTGTAACGCGTATTGTTGCCGCTGCTATTGAACAAAGCCATGATGACCGAGGAATTATTTGGCCGGACGCAATTGCTCCGTTCCAAGTGGCTATTTTACCAATGAATATGCACAAATCTTATCGTGTTAAAGAAGTTGCAGAAAAACTTTACGCTGACTTAAAAGCAAATGGTATTGATGTGATTTTCGATGACCGTAAAGAGCGCCCAGGTGTGATGTTTGCCGATATGGAGCTGATTGGTGTTCCATACACTATCGTTATTGGTGACCGTAACTTAGACAACAACCAAATTGAATATAAATCACGCCGTAGTGATGATAAAGAATTGGTTGGCTTAGAAAATGTCATTAGCTTCCTAAAAGGTAAGCTCGGTAAATAAAATAAGTTAAAAGCTAGAAAATAAAGCCCAAATTTCGGTTATTTGAATTTGGGCTTCTTTTTTAGATGTCTCGGTACGAACCAATCTTAAAACCATCCGCCAAAATCTGTGATTTTAAATTTTCAGATGTTAATACTTCCAATTCATTTAAACGTGGATAAGCATAGTTACTTTTTAATAGCGCATTATCAATAAACGCAGGATGACTCATAACTTCAATAGAATTATTACCTTGTGCTTTAGCTTCATTAATAATCTTCAAAAATAACGCTTCTGAAATTTGATCACCATAAAACTCACTACTGAAACAGTCAGTGCTTGCCACTTGATATGATAATGGCGGCCAATTTTTCTCTAATTGGCGATCAACACGTAACGCGACCCCCTTTTCTTGGGCGAAAGCAACTACAATTGGAAAAATACCCTCAATCATATGAACATGATGATGGCTATCTATATGGCTCGGTTTTTGACCAAAAATTTCGATAAATTTTTGATATTGCAGATTTAGCTCTTGTTCAATCTCAATCAATGGTAAATCATTAATATCAATATCCCAAAGCCATTTACCCAATAGCCCATCACGGCTGAGAGTAGGCATTAATGAGAAAGGCTTCCCAGCCGTTAAAACAAAATGCATCCCCACTGCCAGATTCGGATTCTCTTGGCTTAATTTAGCCGCATGGGATATTGCGGGCATATTCATCATCGCGCTTGTTGAATGAACAACCCCATTACGATGAGATTCAATGATGCCGTAATTAACGGCCTCGCAGAGTCCAAAATCATCGGCATTTACAATAAGTAATACAGCCATATGCTCTCCCTTGACACTATAAGCTATTTGGCTAATTAACCTTCTTGCTCAAGCTGTTGTATTGCTTTAGCGAAGTTCGGTAGGTGTTTTTTATGGGCGATTAGTAATTCCTTAGAAATTAAACGCGCATCGTTATCAGAATGAATTAATGGGTTTAGATTCATCGCCAATAAAACATCATTAAACTGACCATTTACTGCAGCTTGGCTAGTGGTAATTTCAAAAGTTTTTAAGGTATAAATTAAACCAAGTACTTTATCATCAAAATGCTTTACTCGTGGGTGCGGTTTTGCGCCATCACGACCTAATAAGCATGTCATTTCGACTGTCCAGTCTTCAGGAATATTATCAATATGCCCATGATGTGGAATATTAACGTAGTGCTCCGTTTGTTTGTCATTGTATATTGCATTGATGACTTCACAAGCGGCATCTGAATAATAAGCTCCACCTCTTAATTCAAGCTCTTTAGGTTTTACATCTAATGTTGGATTTTTATATAGTTCAAAGAGTTGATGCTCAACTTTTTGCACGACTTGAGCCCTAGCCCCCCCTTTATAATACTCGCCAAGCTCAATCGCTAGCATTTCCTTAGGTTTAAAATAGTACAATAAATAAGAGCATGGGATCAGATTTAATCCACGAATTAATCCTTCATCAAAAGCAAGGTCTGTAATATTTTTAACTGAATTTGCGCTTAATGTTCCAGAGGCAATCCCTTCTAATAACTCATTAAACCGTGATGAACCATTTACAATAACGTCTTTGATAAAAACCATATGATTTAAACCAAATAAGTCGATAGATAATTCATCGCTATCGGATAGTTTCAAAACATCGGTAATAAACATTTTCATACCGATAGGTATATTACAAACACCAATAAAACGTTTGAAGTTAGTGTGGCGATAAACAGCTTCAGTTACCATACCTGCGGGGTTGGTGAAATTAATTACCCAAGCATTCGGGCAAATTTCTTCGACATCTTTAATAATATCAAAAATCACAGGTATTGTTCGCAGCCCTTTGAATAAGCCACCAGCACCGTTAGTTTCTTGCCCCAAATAACCATGTTTTAAGGGGATTGATTCATCCAACGCACGTGCTTTTAATTGCCCAACTCTTAATTGAGTCGTCACGAAATCAGCGTCTTTTAATGCTTCTCGCCTATCAAGCGTTTTAAATATCTTGAGTGGTATATTGGCATGTTTAACCATGCGCTCGCATAAATTATAGATAATATCTAATTTTTCTTTACCTTCATCAACATCCACTAACCATAATTCAGTAATAGGTAACTCATGGTAACGTTTAATAAAACCTTCTAGTAATTCAGGAGTGTAGCTACTCCCTCCCCCAATGGTGACAACTTTTAATTTCTGATTCTGAGTCATATTAACCTCATTGTACCTTTATAATAGACATAGAAAAGCACACCATCTTTATAGAAAAAGATGGATATGCTTGAGACGCATAGAAATGGGAAGATTATTTAGGTAATAATTTAACCTACCATTTTTTGTTCAACACTAAATAGATTTTTTCTGTAATCACTTGGTGTTAATGAAGTTAGCTCTTTAAATTTTTTAACAAATAAACTTGGACTGCTATAACCGGATTCAAAAGCAATATCCGTAATTGAATAATTAGTTATTTCGAGTTGCTTTTTAGCAAAATTAATTCTGATATCATTAATAATCTGCATTGGCGTTTTGCCATAATAGCGTTTTGTTGCCCGAGTTAAGTACTCTTGTGATTTTCCCGTTATCGAAATCATATTTTGTAGAGCACTTTCACTAAACATAGCGATATCATGCATTTCTTCCAATGTATTTTTTAGCCATTGAGGGGCATCATCTCGCATACTTTTTTCACGATAATGGCGTAATCGATTTACGACATTAAATGTAACCAACTCAATAAATTCATTAAATTCACTATCACGAAAATTTAATGATGCAATCACGGACTCTATATAAGCCATAAATTCATTTTTTAATTGATAGCCTTGCGATGCAACAAAATAACTTGGTAATAGTGGTAAATAATGTTTATCAAAAAATGATTTACTAATTCCAACATTGAGTATCCGTGTAGGCCCAAAATCATAAGAGCTTTCATGATGCGACCCTATTGGGAGAAAAATAAAATCTCCCCGCTCTAATAAAACTTTTTTCCCATTAATTATTTGATAACAACGCCCCGTTAGAACAATCATATATTCATAATAATCATGTTGATGCAGTCCACTTGCACTCTCAACTTTATTATAAATAAAGACATGAAAGGTTTTATTATTAAAAAGTTCACTTTCTTGAACGAGTTTAATTTCAGCATTAGTGTCGGTTCTATTCATCAGTGCCTGCATCATGGCTCCCTCTCTAATGGTTTAATTTTTCATGTAACTCAATTAACTCTGTAATTAATTCACGGGCTAACATGGCATTCATTAAATGATCTTGTGCATGAACCAGAACTAAGCTAACTTTGATTCGTCCTTCACCCATATCACTTTCAATCAATTGAGTTTGCACTTTATGCGCCTCATTCAGCGAAGAGTGCGATTGTGCCATTAAACTTTTTGCCGTCACAAAATCACCTTCTTTCGCCTTTTTTAATGCGGTATAAGCCAAGCTTCTTGCTTGCCCTGCATTAATAATCAGCCCCATGACAACTTCTTCAAGTTCATCCATAGTCGCATCTTCTTGGATATCATTAAGTTCAAACATACTTTTATCTCTATTTTGATGGGAGGAGCAAGCTCCCCCTTATTTTAAAACTTAAGTGCGTTAGCAATATCTTCTTCACTCTCTTCTTCATCGATTGTGTTTTGTGCTTTATTAGAAATCACAACGAACGGAAGATAAACGAGTACAGCCACACCAAGGTTAAATAATGCAAGTAGTAAGGCAGCGATACTACCATTAGTATTGAAGAATGCAGCAAGCCCCGTCGGCATTGTCCATGGTGCGATATTCGTCACTGGTGGGATAATCCCTAAATAATAAGCCGCGACCATTATTCCTGCCAATAAAGGCTGAATAAGAATAAATGGAATAAACATAACCGGGTTCATAATGATCGGTAGACCAAAAATAATCGGCTCATTAATTTGGAAAATACCTGCCGGTAATGCTAATTTCGCAACCTGACGATGGTCGGCACGACGTGATGCGATAAAAATAGCGATAATTAATCCTAATGTAGCGCCCGTTCCACCTAAGAATACATAGGAGTCAAGCATCGGTTTTGCCCACATATGGAAGGATTTACCCGCAGCAATCGCAGCATCAACTGAACCATACTCTGCATATAAAGACACGTTTTCTAATGCCCACGGTGTCATTATACCGCTGTCTAATGCGGTTAATGCAAGAGAACCATGGATACCAAAGAACCATAATAGAGAGGTAAATACAACATATGCCCAGCCAACAACATTCCCCATAGAAGCAAGTGGTGTGGATACTGTGTCCATAATGATTTGATGGAAATTACTACTAATACCGCTTAGCGCCCACGACACAATTCCCATAATTGATAAGATGATAAAACCAGGAATAAGTGCAGAGAATGAACGAGATACGGATGGTGGTACGCTATCTGGTAATCTAATCACCCAATTACGGCGAACAATAAAAGTGAACATTTCAGCAACGACTAACCCTAGAATGATCCCTGAAATGATATTAGCCCCACCGAGCCAATTAGCACCAACGGCATAAGCACCATTGACGTCATATGGTGTGACTGTCATAAAAGAAGCAACAGCTAACAAACCAGCAGCAAGTGGATCAACCTTACGTTCTTCCGCCAGTGCCATCGCAATAAAAAAAGGTGCCATTAAGGACATAATTCCCAATGTCCCGTTATAAACGTTTCCACCAATGGCTTTAAAACCATTTAGTGTTTCTATCGTTGAAGGCTCTAGTCTAACCCCCAAAGAATAGAAAAATGACCCTGTATCAAAACTCAGAAAAACATTATTAATTAACACAAACATTGCCCCAACTAAGGTCAGAGGCATAATTCGAATAAAACCATTCTTTATTGCATTAACATGAGGTTGCTTTCCCAATCTAACAGCGAATGGAAGGAGTACCTTTTCAAGCGAAGTGATAAAAAGACTCATAAAAATACCCTCAATTTTTTGAGTATGCTCCATTCTTAACTAATTACGTTATGTTAATAACGTTAATGTTGATGGAGTTATTATGTTGTAGAGGTTGTAAATAGCTTTTTGGTATTAGCTTGCAGTTTGTTTTTTTATAATTGCAACTGCAGCTTTTAGTACACCGAGCCCATCCACTTTTCCATACAAAAGTGAATCAATAACTTCAACTGGCTTGTTAGGTAATAATTTTTGGATATCCGATAACATCCAAGCAATTTGCGGGCCGAGTAATATCACATCCGCATCTACACCTTTTTCTGAAGCTAAGCTTTCAGGGAAGGCCTCTATATTGACAGGTACATCGTATTTTTCTGCTTGCTGTCTCATTTTGTTAACTAGCAGTGAGGTAGACATTCCTGCAGAACAAAATAGATAAATATTTTTCTTATTCATTCCTTATCCTTTGATTCGTTCTATTTTTTATTACCGCTATAACTTATAAGTTTTCTTATAGACTTATCATCTAACCCAACCCTACACACTAAAGCAATTAATTATCTCTAGTTGAATTGAGTATACTGCCTTCCCAGCATTTTCGATAATTCAAACTAACCAACAATTGTCTCCCATTGACCAGCAGCCATGACAATCCTCACATTTATATAAATATTTTGCGTCAATAAAAAAGTTATATTGATATCAAATAATGATAAGAAAAAAATTAAAGATGGGTAATACGGCGTTTTAATTGGTAATTTACAGCCCAAAAAGAAGAAGACCCACTTCAGTTGAAGTGGGTCTTCTTAAGAAAGAAAAAAGTACGAATTAGTTGCAAGAAGCAGATTTGTCGAACTTAATTGCACCTGTTGGGACTAATGCGGAATCAAACTGGCCATCTTCCATTGAAGGACGAATGGTATAATAACCTTCAATTTCAGCATAGACAGGTGTACCACCATCTACCCCAGTTTCTCCATACGCTTTTTCTAATTCAACACCAGAAACAGCGTATTGGCGACCACTATCGCACTCTTTGAAAACAGCTGCATCAGCCATATAGCGGTACTGCCCCACTTTTTTACTTGGCTTAACTTGGTCTAACGTATAATTCATCTGTGTTTCAATCGGGTTACCGTCTAAATCCAGCAAGGTCACTGATTGACCATCTGCTGATTGGGCAAAATAAGTACTTTCACCTTTAGGATTAGTTGCTCGTAGTTTATTATTTTCTATATCCCATTTACCAGTATCATGGAAAGCTGTATCACCATCTTTCGTTCCTAAGTAAACGAGCTGTTCAACATAACTACCATCTTGGTTAACTAACAATGTTGCCTCAATACCAGAGCAATCCGCGCAAGGTAAAACCCCTGTATAGACTTTATCGACTGGTGCTGCATCAATATTTTTTGTCGCACTCTGGCAGCCAGCTAACGTAATACTTCCAACCGCCATTAAGACTAACATTAGTGATTTTTTCATTATAATTCCCTTAAAACCATGTGTTTTAACTTGTTAACCAATATAAACATCATAGCATTTCATCTAATAAAAATATGTCAAACATAAGAAAATTCGGACATTACTGATAAAATACGTTGTGTATTGATTTAGTGAATAAGAATTGTCTTTTTCCCTGCGCTGTGATTATAGTTATTAAAGTTACTGTGCTATTATCGTACTAAGCACATTTTTGCTTAGTACAACATGTTCAAGGCGGCAATAACCGCCACTAACACAGTGGTGAGGGAATATGTCTACAGATACTGAATATCAACCTATCAATTGTGATGATTACGAATATCTAGAAATCGCATGCCAACGTCAGCTAAAGTTGCAAATAATACTTAATGACGGCGTGAATATTGAGGGGAAGGCCAGTGATTTACTCCTACGAAAAAAAGTTGAGTACCTGATTGTTGAGACACATGATGGAACCAAGGAGTTAAGATTGGATTGCATAATTTCCTTCAGTCATCCTGAAATCGGCACAATTGTTGTCGACCACTCTCACTAATACTCACGATTTTGAGTCCTTCTATAGCCCCTTATGGTAATCACAGTCATAAGGGGCTTCTCATTAATTTAATACCTTAAATTCCCCCTCTTTTTGCCAATCGATGGCAATGCCCAGAGACGCTTCATCAACCAACCCCTCAGGGGTAATAAAGCACCCTACTGCGGTAATGAGCTGGTCGTTATAATAAATTAATGGCACTCTTTCTCTCATCCATGGAGCTACGCCTAATTCTTGCCAGATCTTCTTACTGCTTCTGGAACGATGGCGTCCTACTATTTTCAATGTGCCTTGCAGCCCAAAACGGATTGTCACATTTTCATGCGAAAGTGGTGGCCGTATCTGCCCCTCTCCTTCCATAACTTGTAATATTCCTAAGGATTCAGGTAACTCAATAGCCTCAGGAAAAGCCCATTCAAACTGTTTATTTAATAGACTATTAATGCGCTTAACAACCCACAATGCGCCTTGATAACGACGAATTTCAAATTGCCCTAAGCGGCAAATAGGGTCAGCGTCTTGCCGAGCTAACGCGACTTCTTGCCAAATACGTTCCAATTGGTTAAATGGCGGCATTGGTAATTGGTGCAAACCAACCCAACGACGAATTAACGCATTACGTTTGGAAGATGAACACCCTTGCAAATCATCTATAAATAGGCCCCCTCGGTAATCCATCATACCTTCAAGGGTCTCTTTTAATAACTCATCGAGTAATGATTCTTGCTCAGCACATAACGCGGCACTGCGCGCGACAGCATGAGAAAAATGTGGCCAGCGCTCAGACAAAGTCGGCATAATATGAAGACGTAAAAAATTTCTATCATAACGGTCATCTTGGTTACTATCGTCCTCAACCCACGACAATTGTTGTTCTTGCATATAAGCTTCTAGCGCTATACGGGGTGTTGAAAGTAATGGGCGTAATAGCCATGTTGAACCGCAACACGCTGAAAAACTCAATAATTCAGGCATTGAAGACAACCCTGCTGGCCCACTACCACGCTTTAACGCTAACATGAAAGTTTCTGCTTGGTCATCAAGATGTTGAGCCGTAACTAATACCTCGCCTTCTTGTAATTCTTCTCGGTAAGCCTGATAACGAGCTTCTCGTGCTGCTGCTTCAATACCTTTTTGGCTTGAATCAACCACGACATGTCGGCAAATAAAAGGAATGTCCCATTGTGAACATAATTGAGCACAATGCTGCTCCCATTCGTTTGCTTTTCTATTCAAGCCATGATGAATATGAATAGCACGAATTTCTAGTGAAGGAAGCCGTTGTTGCCGAATAAGATAAAGTACATGTAATAAAACTGTAGAGTCAATACCACCACTGAATCCCACTAGAATTTTTTGAATACCACTTATTTTATTAAGAACTTGTTCAACAATTACTTGCGAATGCTGCGCCATTTATTCGCCCTTCTTACGACTTCTGACTTTGGCTTTTTGCGCCAACACACAGAACACCAGAAATAATTACCAGTAATACCCCAATTGCATACGCAATTTCAAAAACATCATTTAAGATTAACACTAACCAGAGTACCGATAATACGGGAGATAAAAATACCACAGAAGCTATTTTCGCTGAATGACCTGTATTCATCGCCTTAAACCACAAAATATAAGACACCCCATTGATTAAAATGCCATTAACCAGTGTTGGCCAAAAAGCTGCTTTTGAAGGTAACTGCATTTCACTAAATAGTATCAGTAAGGCAAAAGAAGTTAGCGTTGAAAAAATAAATAACCACACAGTACTAATATAGGGGTCTATCGAATATTGGCGAGAAAAAACTGACATTAGTGCAAAGCAAAATGCACCACTAAAAACCAGTAATAACGCTGTTGGGTTTTCAACATGTAGCTGTGTAATTTGCCCTTTAGTAAAAGTAATAATCACCGCAATAAAACCAACTATGATGCCAATTATTTGTCTTCCAGCTAATTTATCTTTTAGCAATACTACTGATAACAAGATAATAACTAATGGCCAGCTATATTGAATGACCAATACGGCGATACCATTTTCAATGGAATATCCGTAATACAGTAACAAGTAGAATAAACAATCAAGAAAACCAAGAACAAAGACTTTGATTAGTACATCTCTTGGCAAGATAAACAGTTTTGTCAGCCGATACCCAGAAGCAAGTGCAACAATAATTACAGATATCGCTGAAATTAAGTTTGACCAAAAAAGGAATTGGAAGCTATCCATACCTTCTTGCCCAAAACGAGAGACAATAGGAATAAAGCTCCATATCAATACGCAAGTAAAAGCATATAGCAAATAATTATATTGTCGCACCCTAGTTCCTATCTATTATTATTTTCAGCAGATGAATAATTTAAATCAAAACACTCTGTTATCATTAAAAATGACTAGCTTAAAAATAAAAAAACGGGAGCTGGCAAAAAGCAAACTCCCGTTTTTATTAACGATTAGCGGTTAATAATTAGCAATAACCATAGTCCATCAGACGCTGATAGCGGCGGTTTTTCAACGCTTCGGCATCTAATGCATCTAATTCGTTTAAGTCCTCATTCAGGCGTGCTTTTAGCTGTTCCGCAATTTCATCATAATTACGATGTGCACCGCCTAATGGCTCAGGAATAACATTATCAATTAATTTCAGTTCTTTAAGACGTGGAGCAGTAATCCCCATCGCCTCTGCTGCTAGTGGTGCTTTATCTGCACTTTTCCATAGAATGGAAGCACAGCCTTCTGGTGAAATAACAGAATAAGTACTGTATTGCAGCATATTGACTTTATCACCAACACCGATGGCAAGAGCACCGCCAGAGCCACCTTCACCAATAACAGTACAAATGACTGGGACAGATAAACGTGACATTTCACGTAAATTACGTGCGATAGCCTCTGACTGACCACGCTCTTCAGCACCAACGCCCGGATAAGCCCCAGGAGTATCAATAAAGGTAATAATAGGCAAGTTAAAACGCTCAGCCAGTTCCATCAGACGCAATGCCTTACGGTAACCTTCTGGGGCTGGCATACCAAAATTACGACGGATTTTTTCTTTTGTCTCACGCCCTTTCTGATGCCCAATAATCATAACTGGGCGACCATCTAAACGCGCCATTCCACCCACAATGGCTTTATCATCTGCATAAGCACGATCACCTGCTAATTCTTGGAAATCAGTAAAAATGCGAGAAATATAATCCAATGTATATGGACGACGTGGATGACGAGCGAGTTTAGCGATTTGCCAAGCTCCTAGATCAGAGAAAATTTTACGTGTCAGTTCAACACTTTTTTCACGTAAACGAGCAACCTCTTCATCTAGGTTGACTTCTAAGTTGTTATCTTGACGGCTAACCGCTGTTAGAGAATCAATTTTCGCCTCTAATTCCGCGATTGGCTGTTCAAAATCAAGAAAATCCAGACTCATAATATTCCTATTTTAGTCAAATTCTAATTCTACCTGCTCACTACCCAGCAGAGTTCGAAGATCGTTCAGAAGGGGATCCACTGGCGTCACACGCCAAACAACACCAAATTTAAGCTTGGCTCTGGCATCATCCTTCTGGTAATACAGATGAACCGGGATCGTTCCTGAACGATGAGGTTCAAGAGTACTGCGAAGCCGGTTCAGCAATTGATCGTTAATTTGTTTATCTGACAGTGAAATTGCAAGTCCTCGTGCATATTTCTCCCTTGCTTCACTAATATCCATTAACTCACGCACTGTCATTTTATTACCACCATTGAAATCATCAAAGCTGACCTGACCGGTGGCTATCAGGATATTGTCTTTTTCCAACATATGTTGGTATTTATCGAGTGCATCTGAAAATAACATAATATCCAGACGACCGGAACGATCATCAAGCGTACAAATACCTATTCTATTTCCACGCTTGGTTGTAATGACTTTAGCTGAAAGTACTAAACCTACCACAGTTGTCACTTGACCACGAGGGGTGGGGTTCACATCTTTTAATCTAAGCCCATTAGTATAGCGCTCTATTTCGCTCAAGTATCGCGTTATTGGATGCCCTGTTAAATATAAACCAAGCGTTTCGCGTTCACCATCCAATACCACCTGCTCTGGCCATTTAGGCACACTGGCGTATGAACTTTCAACTTGTTCAGGTGCTTCCGCTAATACACCAAACATATCTGCTTGGCCTATTGCCTCTGCTTTAGCGTGTTGGTCAGCCGCTTTTAATGCATCTTCAAGGGAAGACATCAATGCCGCACGGTGAGGGCCTAATCGGTCAAATGCCCCTGCCATGATAAGCTTTTCCATCACACGACGATTAATTTTTTTAATATCGACTCGCGCACAGAGGTCAAAAATCTCTTTAAATATCCCGCCTTGTTGACGCGCTTCAACAATCGCTTCAATCGGGCCTTCACCGACCCCTTTAATTGCACCGATACCGTAAACTATCTCACCTTCATCATTCACATGGAAGTGATATAGCCCACTATTGATATCTGGTGGCAATACTTTTAAGCCCATTCGCCAACATTCATCAACTAAACCGACCACTTTTTCCGTGTTGTCCATATCAGCGGTCATTACAGCAGCCATAAATTCAGCGGGATAGTGAGCTTTTAACCATAATGTTTGATAAGAAACTAAAGCATAAGCTGCTGAGTGCGATTTATTAAACCCATAACCGGCAAATTTCTCTACCAAGTCAAAGATTTTCATTGATAACTCGCCATCTACCCCGTTTTTGATTGCTCCTTCTTCAAAAACAGAACGCTGCTTCGCCATTTCTTCAGGTTTCTTTTTCCCCATCGCACGACGCAGCATATCTGCACCGCCAAGCGTGTAACCGGCTAAAACCTGAGCAATTTGCATAACCTGTTCTTGGTATAAAATAATACCATATGTGGGCTCTAGAACAGGTTTTAATGATTCATGTTGCCATTGTACATCTGGATACGAAATTTCTTCACGACCATGCTTACGGTCAATAAAGTTATCTACCATGCCTGATTGTAATGGCCCGGGGCGGAATAATGCTACCAGAGCGATCATATCCTCAAAGCAGTCGGGACGTAATCGCTTAATTAAGTCCTTCATTCCACGGGATTCCAACTGGAATACTGCCGTGGTTTCTGAGCGCTGCAGCATATCAAAGCTTTTTTGATCGTGCAGCGGAATCGCCGCAATATCAACCGGCTCTAAGTTTTTCTTAGCACGGCGCGCGTTGATCATTTCCAACGCCCAGTTAATGATCGTCAACGTCCGTAAGCCGAGGAAGTCAAACTTCACTAGCCCTGCATATTCGACATCGTTTTTATCGAATTGCGTGACGGGGTTATTACCTTCCGCATCACAATACAGTGGCGCAAAGTCAGTAATTTTAGTTGGAGCGATAACCACCCCACCCGCATGTTTACCGGCATTTCGAGTGACCCCTTCGAGTTTACGCGCCATATCGATAAGCGCTTTAACCTCTTCATCAGCTTCATAAATTTCAGGGAGCTGTGGCTCTGCTTCGAATGCTTTTTCTAGTGTCATACCGGGATCTGGCGGCACTAATTTAGAAATTCTATCAACAAAACCATATGGATGCCCAAGTACACGCCCCACGTCGCGGATAACCGCTTTTGCCGCCATCGTACCAAAGGTAATGATTTGTGAAACGGCATCACGCCCATACATTTGGGCTACGTGATCAATGACTTGGTCGCGTTTTTCCATGCAGAAATCGACGTCAAAGTCAGGCATCGAAACACGCTCAGGGTTCAAGAAACGCTCAAATAGTAAATCGAACTCCAACGGGTCAAGGTCAGTAATTTTGAGTGCGTAGGCAACAAGGGAACCTGCCCCCGAACCTCGTCCAGGCCCAACGGGTACGCCGTTATCCTTCGACCATTGGATAAACTCCATAACTATCAAGAAGTAGCCAGGGAAACCCATTTGGTTGATTACGTTGAGTTCGATATCTAAACGCTCATCATACTCAGGACGCCTTTCTGCCCTGATTTTTTCATCAGGAAACAGAAATTCTAAACGCTCTTCGAGCCCCTCTTTAGAGCGCATGACTAAAAAGTCTTCTGTTTTCATATCCCCTGTTGGGAATTGAGGTAAGAAGTATTCACCTAAACGGATCGTCACATTACAACGCTTAGCAATCTCTACACTGTTTTCTAGCGCTTCAGGGATGTCAGCAAACAGCTCACACATCTCTTCTTCGGAACGTAAATATTGCTGAGGGCTATAATTTTTAGGCCTTTTTGGATCTGCTAATGTAAAACCATCATGGATAGCAACACGTATTTCATGAGCGTCAAAATCACTACTTTCAATAAAACAAACATCATTCGTTGCAACGACAGGTAGGCCTTTTTTAGTCGCTAACTCGACAGCCGCATGTAGATAACTTTCTTCATCAGGCCGCCCTGTTCTGACTAACTCTAAATAGTAGCTATCTGGGAAATGAGTTTCATAGAATGCAAGACACTCATCCACTAAGGATTGGTTTCCCCTTAATAGAAATTGCCCGACATCCCCTTTACGGCCACCGGACAGAAGAATCAAGCCGTCTTTGTGCTTGGCCAGCCATTCTCGTTTTATCGTTGGCCCAACCGCACCATAGCCCTTTTGGTATGCTTCAGAAATCAGTAGGGTGAGGTTTTGATAGCCTTCATTATTACGCGCTAAAACAGTTAGGTGAGATATTTCATCACCTAATAATTCACTTTCCACATAAAAATCAGCGCCAATAATGGGTTTGATCCCCGCACCATGCGCTGCACCATAAAACCGGACTAACCCGCAAAGGTTAGTAAAATCGGTGATCGCGAATGCAGGCATACCCATTGAAGCCACTTTTTTAACCAGTGGCCCCGTTTTGGCTAGCCCATCAATCATGGAATAGTCACTGTGAACACGTAAATGAATAAAACGAGGTGATGCCATCGACCTAATACCTACTTATTGCTGTCTAAAGCTCTTCTCACAGGAGCAAAGCTTTTACGATGGAATTCGGTTGCACCATACTGCGCCAATTTTTCTAAATGATACGCGGTTGGGTAGCCTTTATGCTTCGCAAAACCATATTCAGGAAAAGCTTTGTCCAACTCAACCATTTCCCTATCCCTAATCACTTTAGCTAAAATGGATGCTGCGCTAATTTCTTGTACTAGGCTGTCGCCCTTAATTACTGCTTGTGAAGGCATTGGCAATTCAGGACAACGGTTACCATCAATTAAAACATACTCAGGAATAATGGATAAACCGGCAACAGCGCGCTGCATAGCTAACATAGTTGCATGTAATATATTTATATTATCAATTTCTTCTGGTTCTGCGCGACCAATACACCAACACAATGCTTTTTCTTGAATTTCATCAAATAATTTCTCACGTTTTTTTTCGGTGAGTTTTTTTGAGTCTGCCAACCCTATAATAGGGTTATTGGGATCAAGAATCACCGCTGCTGTCACTACAGCTCCGACTAATGGGCCTCGGCCTACTTCGTCAACACCAGCGATTAAATTTGCTTTTGGATAGATAAATTCCATTAATTTTTGACCATATCTAATACAGCTTCAGCCGCTTGTTTATCTGCGTCACAACGAATAAGCTGATGTAATTGTAAAAAAGTTTCTTTCAGGTTTTCAACCCGCTCGCCACCTTCTAGGAGTGGAAGCAACTGCTGTGCAAGTTTATCAGGCTGGCAATCCTCTTGTAGTAACTCTTTGACAATATCTTTTCCTGCTAACAAATTAGGCAAAGAAACATACGGCGTTTTCACTAACCGTTTTGCCAACCAGAAGGTGAAAGGTTTCATACGATACCCCACCACCATTGGGCATTTTGTTAGCATACATTCAAGTGCTGCCGTTCCTGATGCTAATAAAGTCGCATCTGCTGCAATCATTGCATCACGAGCTTGGCCATCTAAAGTATGAATTTGCAGCTCAGGCGTAGTATTTTGCTTTATCTCATCAAACTGCTGGCGGCGTTTTTCATTCACCAACGGCACCACAATATGTAAATCCGGGATATTACGCTGTAATATTTTCGCTGTATTAAGAAAATCTGCGCTTAGCATTTCGACTTCGGAATGACGACTTCCTGGTAGTAAGGCTAAACATTTAACATGCTCAGGAATATTCAGCCGATGTCGAGCGGCTTGTTTATCAGGGTGTAATGGAATGGCATCCGCCATTGTGTGCCCGATAAAACGGCAAGGAACATTAAAACGATCGTAAAAGGCTTTTTCAAAAGGTAAGAAAGCTAATACTAAATTCGTTGAACGACCGATTTTAAATACCCGTTTTTGACGCCATGCCCAAACTGATGGGCTAACATAATGAATGGTTTTAATCCCTTTCGATTTTAAGCGCCCCTCAAGGGTAATATTAAAATCAGGGGCATCAATTCCAACAAAAACATCTGGCTGTAATTCGGTAAAACGCTGGGTTAGATCCTTACGGATGGATAATAACCGAGGTAGGCGGCCGAGGACTTCAACGATACCCATGACGGCAAGCTCTTCCATTTCATACCAAGCTTCACAACCTTCGGCTTGCATTAAAGGACCAGCAACACCAACAAAGCGAGCATCTGGTATTTGCTCTTTAAGTGCACGGATAAGCCCCGCACCGAGAATATCACCAGATGTTTCTCCGGCAACAAGGCCAATAGTAAGTGGGCGGCTATTATTCACCGAAATTCGCTCCTTATTAAAGGCCTCGATTCATTAATACTAGATTAACGAATAATACCACGTTTAGACTGCGCTGAATCCTCTAAGAAATCACTAAACACTTTAACGTGTTCATTCGCTTTTGCCGCTTCTGCGATTTCTTCACGAGCTTCTTCTAACGATTTACCTGAACGATATAACACCTTGTATGCATTACGAATAGCATGTAGTGATTCTTTTTCAAAACCGCGGCGTTTTAGACCTTCAAGATTTAAACCAAATGGTGTCGCGTGGTTACCTTGTGCAATGACATAAGGCGGCACATCTTGTGCAACACCAGAGCAGCCACCAACCATAACATGAGCACCAATTTTACAAAACTGGTGAACTGCGGTCATCCCACCAATAATGGCATAATCACCAAGTGTTACATGACCACCTAGAGTACCGTTATTTGCAATAATACAACGGTTTCCAATGATACAATCATGAGCAATATGCACATTCACCATTAGTAAGTTATCATTGCCCACTTTTGTCAGGCCAACATCTTGAACAGTACCACGGTGAATGGTTACGCTTTCACGAATACGGTTTCTGTCCCCGATTTCAACTCGCGTTGGTTCGCCTTGGTATTTAAGATCTTGGTTAATCTCACCAATGGAAGCGAACTGGAAAATCACATTGTCACGACCAATTTTTGTATGGCCATTAACCACAACATGAGATTTCAGTTCAGTACCTTCACCAATTTCAACATTCGCGCCAATATAACAAAAAGGGCCAATACGAACATTGGCACCGATGATAGCTCCATCTTCTACGATAGAGGATGGATGAATATAGGCTGTTTTATCAATCATATCAGACCTCACGACGACGGGCGCACATCATTTCTGCTTCGCAGGCCACTTCTCCATCAACTTTAGCAACACCTTTAAAACGTGCAACTCCGCGGCGTTCTTTGATAAATTCTACTTCTAAGACCATTTGGTCTCCTGGTAGAACGGGACGTTTAAAACGCGCATTGTCTATCGCTGCAAAATAGTACAACTCACCCGGCTCTAATTTTCCAACGCTTTTAAACGCAAGAATTCCTGTCGCTTGCGCCATGGCTTCTAAAATCAATACACCAGGGAAAATAGGTTTACTTGGGAAGTGTCCTTGGAAAAATGGCTCGTTAAATGACACATTTTTCACTGCACGTAATGATTTGCCTTTTTCAAAATCCAATACACGGTCAACCAGAAGGAATGGGTAACGGTGCGGAAGCAGTTCTAAGATTTCTTCTATATTCAGAGTATGATTATCACTCATCGAAATACTCTTCCTGTCTATTAATACGGTTTAATTAATGAATCGGCCTGCTTTAACCTTAAATTAGGTTAACTGGCAGGCCGGAAAACGTAACTCAGATAACTATTTTAGCCTGAATTACAAAATGATTACTGTTTTTTTTGATTTTGGCTATCTAATTCACGCTCAACATGTTTCAGCCGCTTATTCATCTCATTGATATTTAAGACTAAAGCGGCTGTTTTACGCCAAGTTTTATTAGGCTGTAAAGGAATCCCTGAAGAATATACTCCTGGTTCAGTGATAGGTCTCATAACCATCCCCATTCCTGTTACTGTGACCTTATCGCAAATTTCCATATGGCCGTTGATAACACTGGCACCACCAATCATACAGTAACGGCCGATTTTTAAACTACCAGCCATGATAACACCACCAGCAACTGCGGTATTATCACCAATTATGACATTGTGTGCAATTTGGCACTGGTTATCGATAATAACCCCATTGCCAATTACTGTGTTATCTAAAGCACCTCGGTCAATGGTTGTACTCGCACCGATCTCAACACGATCGCCGATGATCACTGTGCCTAATTGAGGAATTTTGATCCAATTACCACGATCATTCGCATAGCCGAAACCATCAGAGCCAATGACTGTGCCAGATTGAACTAAACAGTGTTCGCCAATCTCAACATTGTGGTATACGCTGACATTCGCCCACAAACGGGTTCCTGTACCAATACGCGTATTTTTGCCCACAAAACAACCTGCGCCAATCACCACATTATCGCCAAGCTCAACACCACTTTCGATAACGGCATTTGCGCCAATTGCGACATTCTTACCAAGTTTTGCATCATCAGCAATTACCGCTGATGCATGGATATCTTCAGCTGGGCTTGGCGTTGTATCCATAATTTGAGCCATGCGTGCATAAGCAAGGTATGGGTTATCCACTACCAGAGCAGCCACTTTGCATGCTTCAAGATCTTTTGCTGTGAGAACCACCGCTGCAGCTTGGCAATCTGCCAATTTGTCACTATAACGGCTGTCAGATAGAAAAGTAATCTGTTGATTATTCGCTGAATGCATTGGAGCAATACCGGTGATGGTAATATCACCATCACCGTGTAATTGTGCATTCAACTGCTGAGCAAGGTCAGCCAATCGAATTGAAGACATCTATTATTTAACCTGTTTTTGAACCTGACTTGTAATGTCAACGCTATCTTTTGCATAAGCAACTGCATTTGCATCGATAACGACATCATAGCCTTCTTTAGCTGCAACAGCCTTAATAGAGTTCTGAATACGAGTTAAAATTTTAGTACGCTCTTCGCCTTGGCGACGGCGGTTGTCTTCTTCAAATTTTTGAGCTTTTTCAGCGAATTGATCACGTTTAGTCATGAGTTCAGATTCAAGCTTTTCGCGCTCACTTTGTTTCATTGTTGCACCATCACGACGCAATTTTTCAACGCGAGTTTGCAAATCTTTTTCTAGATTTTGTAACTCAGTCGCACGACTTTTGAATTCACTTTCAAGCTGTTTAGCAACGGCTTCACGCGCTGGCATATTTTGGAAAATTTCACCAACATTGACGATAGCGATTTTCTCAGCATAAGCCCCCGCAGACATTGCTAAAGCAATACTCACACCCGCTGCACACAACAATTTTTTCACACTAAACTCCTTAACCCATACGTATGGCTGGAAATTTTGGTTGCTCCCACAAAAAATGGGAGCCTTCATAGATAGAAACTGGAATAGATTACCACGTTCTACCAATATTAAATTGGAACTGTTCTGATTTATCCCCTTCGTAGTCCTTAATCGGCTGCGCATAAGAGAAGACCAGTGGTCCAAGTGGAGACATCCATTGTAAAGCCACACCCGCAGAAGCTCGGATATTGCTTGCCTTACCATAGTCAGGCATACCTTCGCGCCAAGCCGCAGGAATACTGTTCCAATTAGTGTCCCATACCGTACCTGCATCAACAAAGAGAGAGGTACGAACGGAGTTCGAATACTTCTCGTCAATAAATGGAGTCGGAGTGATTAACTCAAATGATGCCGCGTACATCGCATTACCACCGACCGCATCACTTGATGGGCTTCCAGGCTCTGGGCCATCTTTTCCATTAATTTTCTTCAAATAAACCGCTTTTGGACCGATATTATTCGAACGGAAACCACGAATGGTGCTTGAACCACCCGCATAGAAGTTTTCATAGAATGGCATTTGCTTACTGCCAATACCATCACCATAACCTGCTTGTGCACGCCCCAGAACTACCCAAGTTTCGTCTTCGTCCAGTGGATAATACTGCGCTGTATCAAAGCGTAGTTTATAGTATTCGTTATCAGAACCAGGAATTGTCACTTTACCCGATACGTTCGTTTTATTACCCGATGTCGGGAAGAAACCACGGTTTAACGAGTTATAAGTCCAACCTAAGTTAAGTGTGAAATCATCCGCATCAAAGCTTTCTTTATTACGTCCGTTCTCTGTAACTGGTGGATTTTTACCCATAGAATCAAGGTAATCCCACATAGCAGCTTGAGCACGCATATCCGAAAGTCGGTTATGAACATAACCCGCACCGACGCGGAAAGAGTTATTTTCATTAAATGGGAAGCTTAAGAAACTGTCTAGGCCATACGTTTTGTTGTTATAGCCTGATAGATCCGCATCTTTCGCACTAAAGTCGTTATAGAAAATACGACCGCCTAAGCTCACACCATTAACGGTGAAGTACGGGTCAGTAAATGAGAATTCAACGTTAGTTGAGTAGTCATTTTTACTTGCGTTAATACCAACTGCGTTACCTGTACCTAACCAGTTATCTTGTGTAACCCCAACTTGGAAGCTCACACCACTTTCAGTACCAAAACCGATACCAAAGTTCATTGAACCAGTATTACGCTCTTTAACCTTGTAGATAACATCTACTTGGTCAGGGCTACCAGGTACACGTTGAGTCTCTACATCAACAGTTTCGAAATAACCTGTACGATTCAGACGTTCTTTACCTAGTTCAACTAAATCATTCCCGAGCCATGCACCTTCCATTTGGCGCATTTCACGACGTAAAACAGTATCTTTACTGGTGTCATTGCCTTGGAAACGAATCTCACGCACATAGAAACGGTTACCTGCATCAATGTTTAAGTGCAATTTAACTGTTTTATCTGCATCGTTGATTTCAGGTTGTGTCATTACTCGAGGATATGCATAACCATAGCGGCCAAACATATCTTTGATTTTGTTTTCCATACTTGTCACTTGAGCACCGTTATATAATTCTCCCGGTGTAATAGTGATAAGCTCTTGGATTTCAGTTAAATGATCAGCCGTATTACCATTAACTTCGACACCCGATATTTTATATTGGTCGCCTTCAGTAATGTTAATAGTAATATAAATACCTTTTTTGTCTGGGGTCAGACTGACTTGCGTGGAGTCTATATTAAAACGCGCATAACCACGATCAAGATAAAAACTGCGCAGAGTTTCTAAGTCACCCGCCAGTTTTTGCTTCTGATATTTCTGGTCAGCAGCGAGGTTCCACCAAGGAACATCATCACGCAATTGCAGCTTATTAACTAATTCTGCTGTAGTGTAATTTTTATTACCTACAATATTAATTTGCTGAATTTGAGCTGAAACACCTTCAGAGAAAACAAATTTTAAATCCACACGGTTACGTGGCAAAGGCGTTACAACAGCTTTTACTGTTGCATTATATTTACCAACGCTATAGTAAAAGTCTTCTAAACCTTTTTCGATATTTGCAATTGTCGTGCGGTCGAGTGCCTCACCAACGCGGATATTTGAAGCTTCCAAGTTCTGCTTGAGCATATCATCTTTAACAGACTTATTGCCTGTAAAGGTGATACTTGCAATCGTTGGCCGCTCTTTAACTTGAACGATCAGCGTGTTTCCATCACGCAGGACCCTAACATCTTCGAAGTTACCGGTTGAAAATAGGGAACGAATCGAACGGCTGATATCATCGTTATCAACTGAATCGCCAACCCTAACTGGCATGTTCAATAATGCTGCACCAACGGCGACGCGTTGTAGACCTTCGAAACGAATGTCTTTAACTACGAATCCGTCTGAACCGTATGCAGTGGCGCTGCCGAAAAGCAGCGACGCTATGAGCAACTTTTTCATCGCCATCGTTGTTATGCGTATTCCTTACTGGTCCCCAGCTTACAAAAATTAGAAGCGAGAGAAATCATTAAAAAGTGCAAGTCCCATTAACAGAATCAATGCCATTGCACCTATCCGAAAACTAAAGTCTTGTACTCGCTCAGACACCGGACTTCCTTTAATTTTTTCAATTAATAAGAAGAGCAAGTGCCCCCCATCTAAAACAGGCAATGGAAACAGATTGATGATACCTAAATTGACGCTAATAAGCGCAATAAACATCAAATAATATACCAAGCCTGACTCGGCGGATACCCCCGCACCTTTAGCGATAGATATCGGACCGCTTAAGTTATTGAGTTTGACATCCCCAACAACCAGTTTACCCATCATATTGACCGTCAACTTCATTAACTGCCACGTCTTATCACTGGCTTGGTAAAACGCAGAAAATGGCCCATATTGTTGCACCATCTTATATTCATCTGCTAACGGTAACACTGAAAGTTCTACGCCTGCAAACCCAATTTTCTCCCCACGCGGCCCATCTTGGCTATCAGGGGTCAACGTGAGTGAAATCAATTGCTGCGACCGTTGCACTTCAAGTTTTAACGGGACGCCCGGGTTATTACGAATAATTCGTGTAACGGGATCCCACAGGCCCAGAACTTCCCCGTTAACACTCACTATTCTGTCGCCTTTCTGCAAACCTGCCCGTTCACCAGCTAACCCTTGCGTTACTTTTTGGATAACAGGGTCAATTCTTGCAGAGACAGGCATTATACCTACCGACAAAATTGGATCTTGTTTCTCTGGATCAAACTGCCAAGTGGTTAAATCAACCGTTTTAGTAATCGGTTCATTATAACCACTGGGTAATACTTGCGCTGTCAGTTCACGGTCACCGATTTTACCGACCAATGCTAAACGAACTGAATTCCAATCAGGAGTTTCGATGCCATCAATAGATTTTAGTTCCATTTTTGGTTCAAAATTTGCAATTGCCGCAATAGAGCCTGGCTTTACGTCTTCAATGACAGGTTTCACAGAAGGAACACCAATCATAAAGACTATCCAATAGACAACAATTGCTAATAAAAAGTTCGCGATTGGCCCTGCACCAATAATGGCAGCTCGTTGACCGACAGTTTTATTGTTAAACGCTTGATGGCGACGTTCAGGAGAAACGCTACCAACTCGCTCATCAAGCATTTTGACATACCCCCCTAAGGGGATTATCGCCAAAACAAATTCGGTACCATTCTTATCGACTTTGCGCCATAAGGTTTTGCCGAACCCTATAGAAAAGCGCTCAACATAAACACCACAGCGGCGAGCAACCCAGTAATGGCCGAACTCGTGTACTGTAATTAACACACCTATTGCGATAATAAATGCAACTAAACTCCAAATAAATCCCATGTATCTTCCTAAAGACCAAAACCGTTAAAAATTAACAAATTTAGCCCAGCAAAAACTGGGATTGCCGCTGTTAGGCTATCAATACGATCCAAGATACCGCCATGCCCTGGAATTAAGTGGCTACTATCTTTAATACCTGATTGGCGCTTAAACATACTCTCAGTTAAATCACCAAACACAGATACTACAACAACAATAATTGAAGTCACTAGCAAATAATCAGGCATCACGGGGATTGGCGCAAAGGCGCTAAATAACCATGAAATAATCCCAGCAGTTATAAGGCCACCCACCAAGCCTTCCCATGTTTTACCAGGAGATACCTTCGGTGCCATTTTGTTGCGCCCGATAGTACGACCAAATGCATAGGCACCTGAATCAGCCCCCCAAACTAGCAACATGACATACAATAACCACCAAGCTCCAAAGAATGTATCACTTTGATAACCAACGGTTCTTAAAACCATCATTCCACAATAAAATGGGATAATCGTTAACACGCCAAATAATAAGCGAATAACAACTGATTTGCCCCAAGAAGCGGAGGCGGGATAGGTAACAACTAAAATAATCGCTATCCCCCACCAAATAAGGCCAGCCCATAAACCATACAAAATCATAGGCTCAGAGGAGAACTGATTTATATCGGAAATAGAAAATTGCATTGCAAGTAATATTGCAGCAAAAACAACCGCTAAGCCTATGCGCTTAGCTTGAGAGTGCCAGCCGACAAATTGTGCCCATTCCCAAGCACCTAAAGCACAAACCGCGATCACGACAAGCCCAAAATTCGCTGGGGAAAGTAAAAACAGCGCCGCAATAACAATCGGTATTAAAATTATCGCAGTAAGCAAACGATATTTCAGCACATCTTTCCCCTATTCTTTGCCCAGTTCATCATCTGATTCAGCTCCACCATAACGGCGCTCACGCTTACTAAAAGCATCAACTGCACTCTGAAACACCATTTCATCAAAATCTGGCCACAAAACGTTGGTGAAATAAAATTCCGCATATGCGACTTGCCATAATAGGAAGTTGCTTATGCGATGCTCCCCCCCAGTTCTTATGACTAAATCGACATTTTCTTGGTCATGCATACAAATATGGTTATCGATACTTTCTTCATTGATGTCATCAATAGAAAGCTCACCACTTTGTACCTTTGCAAATACTTGTTTTACACTGTTACTAATATCCCAGCGGCCACCATAGTTCGCTGCAATATTCAGTTTTAGCCCAGTGTTGTTTTGCGTTAATGCTTCTGCCTTATCAATTCTTTTTCTGAGGCGTTCACTAAAACGGCTAATATCACCAATGACTTTTAGTTTTACATTGTTTTTATGTAGGTTCTTAACTTCATTATCAAGAGCAAAAACAAATAGCTCCATGAGAGAACTGACTTCTTTCTCTGGCCTTCTCCAGTTTTCACTGCTAAAAGCATACAATGTGAGCGAACTAATCTTATTTTTTACCGCAAAGCGCACAGAATTACGGACAGATTCAACGCCTGCCTTATGACCTGTAATTCTGAGCTTCCCTCTTTGTTTAGCCCATCGGCCATTACCATCCATAATGATAGCAACATGCTTAGGCATCATTGAATCAGAGAGATTTTCACCACTAGAGTTCATTAAATATTAATCCTTGTGAGTACCACTTTGAGTATACAGACCAATAATAACTACTATTATTGAATTTGCTGATAAGACACATCCTTAAATCTCTAAGAGGTACTATGTTATTTTTCTTTTTTTAAACACATCACATATTAAAGAGTTATTATGGCTATCAGCAACTAAATAAAACACATACCAGCGTTAAATTGTCTGAGCGATTATTTTTTCTGCATTTTTACGCGCTCGTTCGTCGATTTCTAAGACCTCTTCAATCGAAACAGGTTCAGAAAAAACTTGGCTATCTAATACATTGCGATTAATTTTTGCTATATCCGTAAAGCGTATTTTGCCTTCGAGAAAAGCAGCAACTGTCATTTCATTCGCTCCATTAAGTGCCGTCGTAGCGGCTTGCCCTTGGTGGCAGGCATCGATTGCAAGCTTCAAGCAAGGATAGCGTTGATAGTCAGGCTGAACAAATGTTAATGATGAAAGTGTTGCAAAATCAAGAGGTTTCGCACCAGACATGATACGCTGAGGATAAGCCATACTGTATGAAATTGGAGTGCGCATATCAGGCGTGCCCAGTTGTGCTATCACGCTGCCATCTTTATACCGAACCATGGAATGAATTACAGATTGAGGATGGATAATCACTTCCATTTGCTCGGCGCTCGCATTAAAAAAATAGCAAGCCTCAATATATTCTAGACCCTTATTCATCATTGTCGCTGAATCGACTGATATTTTTCGCCCCATCGACCAATTTGGGTGGTTACATGCTTCATCAGGAGTCACATTATCAAGATGCGATAACGGTGTATCCCTAAATGGCCCACCTGATCCGGTTAAAACAATACTTGAGATACCGGAAGCTGATAAATCGGCAAAACCTAAATTCAGTTGAATAATTTCAGGTAAACTCTGGAAGATAGCATTGTGCTCGCTATCAATAGGAAATACTGTTGCATTGTGCTTACGAATCTCATTAAAGAATAAACGGCCACTAGTAATTAAAGACTCTTTATTCGCTAATAATATTCTTTTACCTTTGCGTATTGCCGCTAAAGTAGGAAGTAAACCGGCAACCCCAGTAATAGCTGACATAACTTGGTCAGCATCATCCAGACCAGCAAGGTCAATTGCAGCTTGTTTTCCTGACAAAACTTCAGTTTTACAATTATTCTCAGTCAAAATAGTTTTTAGCGCTTTTGCTGACGATTCATCCGCCATTGAGGCATATTTCGGATTAAACTCAAGGCACTGTTTCGCCATTTCAGTGACATTCTTTCCTGCCACTAGAGCAACGATTTGAAATTTTTCGGGATTTTGGCGAACAACAGAAAGTGTATTTGTACCAATTGAGCCTGTAGAACCTAGGATTGTCAGACATTTCATAGTGATTGAGTACTCTGTATTAATTCAATACTGAGATTATATCAGCTTAGAGGTTAGAAAGGATTTTTTAATAAGCTTGAAAAATAATAAAGCCACGCTAACGCACACTTTTACAGTTTGCATTGGTGGCTTTATTATTATGATGGATTAAAACTCCATCAACTCTGCTTCTTTTTGCGCTAATGCTTCATCAACTTTTTTGATGTAGCTATCAGTCAGCTTTTGGATATCATCTTGTGAACGACGCTCGTCATCTTCACTGATTTCTTTATCTTTCAGTAATGCTTTCACTTTGTCGTTAGCATCACGGCGAACGTTACGGACTGCGATACGGCCTTGCTCTGCATCACCACGAACCACTTTAATTAAGTCTTTACGACGCTCTTCCGTTAATGGAGGAAGTGGAACACGGATAACAGTACCCGCTGATGATGGGTTTAAGCCTAAATCAGATGCCATGATTGCTTTTTCAATCGCAGGTGACATGCTACGGTCAAAAACAGAAATAGCTAATGTGCGTGAATCTTCAACAGTGACGTTAGCTAATTGGCGCAAAGGTGTCGCTGAACCATAGTACTCAACAGTGATACCGTCTAATAGGCTTGGAGATGCACGGCCTGTGCGAACTTTACTAATTTGGCTTTTGAATGCTTCAAGGCTCTTTTCCATACGGTCTTGAGCATCTTTTTGGATTTCGTTAATCACGTTTTCAACCCTTAAGAACTGGTTATTAAAGGCCGCATGCGACCTCGCTTAAATTGTCTGAATTTATATTAGATAATACATTTAAACTCAGGTCATGTCTCTGAGTATTAATTGTGAGAAATCAGAGTTCCTTCATTTTCGCCCATAACAACGCGACGTAAAGCGCCCGGTTTATTCATATTGAATACGCGAATCGGTAAGTTATGGTCACGTGCTAATGTGAATGCCGCTAAATCCATCACTTTAAGTTCACGTTCCAAAACCTCTTGGTAACTCAGATTTTCATAAAGGACTGCGTCTGGGTCTTTAGCAGGATCTGCTGAATACACACCATCAACTTTTGTCGCTTTTAACACGACATCCGCTTCAATTTCAATACCACGTAGGCATGCAGCGGAGTCTGTTGTAAAGAATGGGTTGCCTGTTCCTGCAGAAAAAATAACGACACGGCCGTGACGTAACAAGCTAATGGCCTCTGCCCAGCTATAGTTATCACAGACACCGTTAAGTGGGATCGCAGACATCAGTCTTGCATTCACATAGGCGCGATGTAATGCATCACGCATTGCGAGTCCGTTCATCACAGTTGCTAGCATCCCCATGT
This sequence comes from Providencia sp. PROV156, assembly GCF_028480905.1. NCBI lineage: Bacteria > Pseudomonadati > Pseudomonadota > Gammaproteobacteria > Enterobacterales > Morganellaceae > Providencia > Providencia sp. PROV156. The sequence goes on from NZ_JAMPPE010000018.1 coordinate 33,270, forward strand.
GGTCTCCGACAACACGGTTCATTCCAGCTTGTGCCAAACCAGCACCACGAAACAGGTTACCACCGCCAATAACCACACCGACCTGTATACCCAGTTCTATGAGTTCTTTAATTTCCTGAGCCATACGATCTAAAACGCTAGCATCGATACCAAAACCTTCTGCCCCTTGTAAGGCTTCGCCACTTAATTTAAGCAGAATACGCTGATAAACGGGTTTTGCATTGGTTGCCATGGTGTTCTGTCCTAACAGATATTTATTGGGGTAACACACGTAGAATTACAGTGTTCTACGTACCTAAATTTTGAATTAGTTTAAATATAATTTTTTTATACACAAGAATTCTAGCGCAATGCCTATGACGCTAACATCGCAGGGAATATACGTATATAAAACAGAGCCGCCAATTGGCGGCCCTTAGTTGATTACTTGCTCATTGCAGCAACTTCTGCTGCAAAGTCAGTTTCAACTTTCTCGATACCTTCACCTACTTCGAAACGAAGGAAACCAGAAACAGTAGCACCTTTCTCTTTCAGTAAGTCACCAACAGATTTGCTTGGGTCCATTACGAAAGGCTGGCCAGTCAGAGAGATTTCGCCAGTGAATTTGTTCATGCGACCGATAACCATTTTTTCAGCGATTTCGCGTGGTTTGCCAGATTGCATTGCGATGTCTAACTGGATTTGGTGCTCATGAGCAACAACATCAGCAGGAACATCATCTGGAGTCACATATTCAGGTTTGCTTGCAGCGATATGCATAGCGATGTGTTTCAGTAATTCTTCGTCAGCGCCTTCAGCCGCAACTAAAACACCAATACGAGCACCGTGCAGGTAGCTACCTACTTGTGCGCCTTCCAGGATAGCAACACGACGAATATTGATGTTTTCACCAATTTTCGCAACTAATGTTGTACGAGCTTCTTCGAATTTTGCTTTCAGCGCATCGATGTCAGCATTTTTGTCAGCAACAACAGAAGCCAAAACTTCTTTACCGAATGCTAAGAAGCCTGCGTCTTTAGCAACGAAGTCAGTTTCACAGTTCAGCTCAACCAGAGCACCTGTTTTACCACCGTTGAAAACTTCAGTCAGGATAACACCTTCAGCTGCAACGCGACCTGCTTTTTTAGCCGCTTTTGCTTGACCTGATTTACGCATGTTATCAATCGCTAATTCGATGTCGCCATTAGCTTCAACGAGTGCTTTTTTACATTCCATCATACCTGCGCCAGTACGTTCGCGCAGTTCTTTTACCAATGCAGCGGTAATTCCAGACATGTGATTTATTCCTCGATATTCCCCGTGGGAGTCTTCCCCACGTGGATAGTTCTGATTCATATATAAAAGGGGCCTAAATCAGGCCCCTTCTAACATATAGCAGTACCTGTATAGCAATACCTAAATAAGGGTTTGGGCCTTATTACTCAGCTTCTACTAAGCTTTCTTCTGCTTGAACAGCCAGATCTTGTGAACGACCTTCACGAACGGTGCTTGCTACAGCGCCCAGATACAGTTTGATTGCACGGATTGCATCATCGTTACCAGGGATAACGAAGTCGATACCGTCTGGATCAGAGTTAGTATCAACGATAGCAAATACTGGGATACCCAGGTTGTTTGCTTCTTTAATAGCAATGTGTTCGTGGTCTGCATCGATAACGAACAGAGCGTCAGGTAAACCGCCCATATCTTTGATACCGCCTAAGCTGTTTTCTAACTTACCAAGTTCACGAGTACGCATCAGCGCTTCTTTCTTAGTCAGTTTGTCGAAAGTACCGTCTTGTGATTGAACTTCTAAATCTTTCAGACGTTTGATTGACTGACGAACGGTTTTCCAGTTAGTCAACATTCCGCCTAACCAGCGGTGGTTAACGAAATACTGATCACAGCTGTTAGCAGCTTCTTGAACGGCTTCGCTTGCAGCACGTTTAGTACCGACAAACAGAATTTTGCCTTTACGAGAAGCAATTTTAGTCAACTCAGCCAGAGCTTCGTTGAACATTGGAACAGTTTTTTCCAGGTTGATGATATGAACTTTGTTACGCGCACCGAAAATGAAAGGTTTCATTTTTGGGTTCCAGTAACGAGTCTGGTGACCAAAGTGTACGCCTGCTTGTAACATATCGCGCATGGAAACAGTTGCCATTTAATACCTCTGTATTTAAGTAATTGGGGTTATGCCTCCACAAATCCCATGCTACCGACTCCAAAGCTGCGTTAAAACGCATAAGAGCACCCCGGTGCACGTGTCGATTTGTGTGTGTTATTACACAATTGAGTTTTAAGTTTCGCACATCCAATATTTTATCAACGACTTTATCTTGATGCCATAAAATGACATTTCGATGATGGTGATAAGAAATAAATGGATTGCCGGCGCGCTTTATACCATAAAACCAACCTAGAAGCCAACTTTTGTTGCTTTTTTCGCTCACAAAAATGCCTAAAAGTGGTTTTGATTTAAAGCCATTGACCTGAGCAATATTTAACCATTACTCAGGTCAATTATAGACGCTATTCGGTAAGATAAAAAAGCCTTATTTTTGCAATATCGTCTAGATGGTCTTCGTTACTATTTTTTTGCATTTTGTGCTGTTAAAAGCTCAAAATGAACAAGCTCCACTCCTTTCCTTATCTACTATAAAGTGACTTCGACTTTCGAGTCCGCTCGATAGCTAGTTGGCAGAAAATGCGGTGGCTGTTACCATATATCTCATCGATGTAAAATGGGCTACCTATTTTTCCCCCTCTTTTTTAACATGCCATCAAATCAATGTTGGCATGAATGGACTAAATTCATGGCTATTATTATCAAAACTGAAGAAGATATTCAGAAAATGCGTGTTGCTGGCCGCTTAGCAGCAGAAGTGTTAGAAATGATTGCTCCGCACGTTGTGCCGGGTGTTAGTACAGGTGAATTAGATCGACTATGTCATCAACATATTGTTGACGTACAGCAAGCTATCCCTGCGTGCCTGAATTATCACGGTTTTCCTAAATCTGTTTGTATTTCTGTCAATGATGTCATCTGCCACGGCATTCCTAGTGATGATAAAATCTTAAAAGATGGCGATATTGTTAATATTGACGTCACCGTTATTAAAGATGGTTTCCATGGCGATACCTCCAAAATGTTTATTGTTGGTAAACCAACTATTCAAGGTGAGCGCCTTTGCCAAGTCACACTAGACAGCTTATATTTAGCAATCCGGATGGTTAAACCGGGTATTCGCTTACGTACTTTGGGTAAAGCCATTCAAGAATTTGTCGAAAAACAAGATTTCTCAGTTGTGCGTGAATATTGCGGCCACGGCATTGGCCAAGGTTTCCATGAAGAACCACAAGTTCTGCACTATGATGCTGACGACAGTGGCGTGGTTCTACAAAAAGGGATGACTTTTACCATTGAGCCTATGGTCAATACAGGCGATCACCGTATTCGCACCATGAAAGATGGCTGGACAGTTAAAACCAAAGACCGCGGTTGGTCTGCACAATATGAACACACGTTAGTTGTGACGGATAACGGCTGTGAAATCCTCACTCTACGTAAAGAAGAAGAGCCGTTTATCTCTGCAGTATTAGTTAACGAATAATCTTCTCCATTGAGCCTTCCTAACCGAAGGCTCTTCCTCTGTTCATTTTTATCAAAAAACCGTAAGCTGGTAGCTAACCCCCTATTGCTATCAATACGGAAAGATAAAGATGACTGTAAATTCAGCTTCCTACCTCCCCCCTAATCAATTTAGTACTCTTGACCTTGAACTTAATTTATTAAGACAACATGTCGATGATTTCGATCAGTGGCTGGAAGAGGCTTTCAACCAAGGTAAAGATGTTGTCGACCTTATTCACTTGCGAAGTGATTACCTTGATGCGTTACTCACTCGATTATGGCAATCCTTTCAATTTGATAAGCAGCCTGATATGTCACTAATCGCCGTTGGGGGTTACGGGCGCCATGAACTACATCCACTTTCTGACATTGATATTTTAGTTTTAAGTAAAAAACCGCTTCCAGAACACATCGCTAGCGAAATTGGGCAATTTATCACTCTATTATGGGATTTGCGGTTTGATATCGGCCACAGCGTCCGTTCCCTCGCTGAATGCATCGAAGCCGGAAATGCAGATCTAACCACCGCAACTAATCTCATTGAATCACGGTTAATTTGTGGTGATGTCGCCCTGTTTTTACAATTACAAAAAACTATTTTTAGCGATGATTTTTGGCCTTCCGCGCTCTTTTTTGCTGCAAAAATTGAAGAACAACAAGAACGCCATCAACGCTACCATAGCACTAGCTATAATTTAGAACCCGATATTAAAAGTAGCCCTGGGGGATTACGGGATATCCATACCTTACTATGGGTCGGGCGGCGTCATTTTGGTGCAACCACCGTCGATGAAATGGTAGGTTTTGGTTTTCTCACTGAAGAAGAGCGCCAAGAACTCAAAGAGTGCCTAATATTTTTATGGAAAATTCGCTTTGCGCTCCATTTAGTGGTGAAACGTTATGATAATCGACTGCTATTTGACCGCCAGTTTAGTGTGGCTCGGTTACTGGGTTATGAAGGCGAAAAAAACCAACCCGTTGAACGAATGATGAAAGATTTCTATCGCGTCACTCGCCGTGTTCGGGAACTCAATCAAATGCTATTGCAGTTATTTGATGAAGCTATTTTAACACTTAACCCTAACGAAAAGCCCCGTCCTATTGATTCTCTATTCCAATTACGCGGATCATTGATTGACGTTATTGATGAAGAGTTATTTATCAAGCAGCCAGCCGCTATTTTAAAAATGTTTTACCAAATGGCTCGCTACCCAAATATTACAGGGATCTATTCCACTACTTTACGGCAACTACGTTATGCGCGGCGCAACCTTTCAGTACCATTATGTGAAATCCCTGAAGCCCGAAAACTGTTTATCAAAATTCTACGCCACCCTCGCGCCATCAAAGGTGCATTTGTCCCAATGCACCTTCATAGTGTACTGAGCGCTTATACCCCACTCTGGAGCAATATCGTTGGTCAAATGCAGTTCGACCTATTTCATGCATATACCGTTGATGAACACACTATTCGCGTACTGCAAAAAATTGATAGCTTTACGTTAGAAGAAAATCGTCGTGATCATCCATTGTGTGTCAGTGTTTATCCCAAATTATTGCAACCTGAACTTTTACGATTAGCTGCCATTTTTCACGATATAGCTAAAGGCCGATCAGGAGATCATTCCGACCTTGGCTCTGATTTTGTTTATGATTTTGCCTTACTGCATGATTTTTCTGTCAAAGAAGCTGAATTAGCTTCATGGTTGGTTAAAAACCACTTATTGATGTCGGTGACAGCTCAACGGCGTGATATTCAAGACCCCGATGTCATTAAACAATTTGCAGGGGAAGTTAAAACTGTTTCACGGCTTAACTACTTGATGTGTTTAACGGTTGCAGACATTTGCGCGACAAATAGCACACTGTGGAATAGCTGGAAACAAAGTTTAATTCGTGAACTTTTTTTATCTACAGAACATCAATTAAATCAAGGCATGCAGAGCACCCCTGACTTACGCGAACGCATTCGTCATCATCGTTATCAAGCTTTATCATTACTACGCCAATCATCAATTGATGAAGAAAAACTGCTGGGGTTATGGTCCCGCTGCCATGCCGATTATTTTTTACGTCATACGCCATCCCAATTAGCATGGCATGCTAAGCACTTACTAGCCCATGACTTGAGCCAGCCTTTGGTATTAATCAGCACACAACCTAAACATGGCGGAACAGAAATTTTTATTTGGTGCCATGATAAACCCCATTTATTTGCCGCTGTCGCCAGCGAATTGGATCGGCGAAATTTAAGCATTCACAGTGCTCAAATTTTTACTAACAAAGACAATATGGCCATGGATACCTTCGTCGTTCTTGAGCCTAACGGTAACCCTCTATCCAAAGACAGATACGACCACATCCGAAAAATGTTGTTATTAGCCGTTCAGCAACCAGAAATATCACTGCCTAAGCCACGTACTCTGCCGTCAAAATTACGTCACTTTACCGTGCCAACAAAAGTCAATTTTCTACATTCCACCAACGACCGTCGCACCTATATGGAACTGTTCGCCTTAGATCAACCAGGTTTATTGGCTCGCATCGGTCATATTTTTGCTCAAATGGAAATTTCTCTATATGGCGCACGCATCACGACAATTGGCGAAAAAGTGGAAGATTTCTTTGTTTTAGCTGATAAGGAACACAAAGCGTTGACTAAAAATATGCAACAAGAGTTATCAGAAAGGTTGACAGAGGCCCTAAAATCGAAGGATAAAATATAGCGTCCATCACATTTTTATGGTGAACGTTCACTTTTTATAACATTCAAGAGGAAAATACAATCAATGCAGCATTTACAAGCGATCATTGAACAAGCGTTCGAAGAGCGAGCCAGTATCACACCAAATACGGTATCAAACTCAGTAAAACAAGCCGTGTTAGATACCATTGCATTACTCGATAGCGGAGAATTACGTGTAGCTGAAAAAATTGCCGGTGTTTGGGTTACCCATCAATGGCTGAAAAAAGCTGTTTTGTTATCATTTCGCATTCAAGATAACCAAGTGATTGACGGTGCAGAAAGCCGTTATTTCGATAAAGTTCCAATGAAATTTGCGGATTATGACCAAGCTCGCTTCGAAAAAGAAGGCTTCCGAGTTGTTCCTCCTGCCGCTGTTCGTAAAGGCGCTTATATCGCTAAAAATAGCGTATTAATGCCGTCATATGTCAATATTGGTGCTTACGTCGATGAAGGCACAATGGTAGATACATGGGCAACCGTTGGTTCATGTGCACAGATTGGTAAAAACGTGCATTTATCTGGTGGTGTAGGGATCGGTGGCGTATTAGAGCCATTGCAAGCTAACCCAACAATTATTGAAGACAACTGCTTTATTGGTGCTCGTTCTGAAGTGGTCGAAGGGGTGATTGTTGAAGAGGGTTCCGTTATTTCAATGGGGGTTTATCTGGGGCAAAGCACCAAAATCTATGACCGTGAAACAGGTGAAACTCATTACGGCCGAGTCCCTGCTGGCTCCGTAGTTGTTTCAGGTAATTTGCCATCTAAAGATGGTCGCTACAGCCTGTATTGCGCCGTCATTGTAAAAAAAGTTGATGAGAAAACTCGCGGTAAAGTGGGTATTAATGAATTATTAAGAATGATTGATGAGTAATTAAACGCCTAAAATCTCACGCCAAACCTGTTACTGGTTTTTATAATAAACTTTTATAGTGAGCCACTGTAATTAGGTTAAAAAACTAAAGCTATCCCGAATCGCATACCCCCGTATGCAACTCGGGTGGCCATATCAGTGTTACCTTTTAATATTAGCGCATTAATTGCAAAGAGAAGTTTGTCAATTTCTACAAATCGCGCATAATATGTCCGTGGCTTTTGCCGTTTACCTCTAATAAAACTGTATTATTTTATTTTTCATTATAATGATGCTGTTTGTGTAATAACATCATTATATCTATCACCCAAACGAATTGGATAGATAGCTTATTAACGAGAAATAGACCGATATTGTTACGGCCTGCTCACACTATCACTTTGTTCACCGACTCTGTCTCTACAGTAAAGCGAGCTAACATGTACGATAATTTGAAAAGTTTAGGCATCAGTAACCCTCAAGATATTGACCGCTACACCTTACGCCAAGAAGCGAATAATGACATTTTAAAAATTTATTTTCGCAAAGATAAAGGGGAGTTTTTCGCTAAAAGCGTAAAATTTAAATACCCACGCCAGCGTAAAACTATTGCGGATGGTAATAATAATTTCAAAGAAATTAATGAAATTAACACTAACCTACGTTACGCCATTGAAGAACTAGATCAAATTTGCCAAACAGATCAAACTGACATTGATTTAAAACACAAAATTCTCGATGACTTACGCCATCTTGAACATGTGGTTTCAAATAAGATCGCAGAAATTGAAGCAGATCTAGAAAAATTGACCCGTAAATAATTTACAGGTGAAATGATTAATTTACTGCGCCGTAGCACTGCCAATATTTATCATTAATATAGGTAATACTACGGTGCAGACATTTAAAGCAGCTCCGCCCATGCTTCAACCCAAGGCTTAGCAAACTCCTCAGGAACATCCACCTCAATTGCATCAATAAATAAAATATCGCCAATACGGGTCGCTGATTGTTCAGCTAACAGTTCATCGAAACGAATACCTGCGCCACAAAAACTTTCATAGCTGCTATCACCTAAAGCAATTATTCCGTAACGTAAATCAGGTTGATAACCGACAACATCTTTGATTTCACTATATAACGGAGCGATGGTGTCAGGTATATCCCCTTGCCCTGTAGACGAAGTCACAATAAGTGCAATTTCATTACCTGAATTATAAAGTTGCCAATCGCTCAAGGTGGGCTCATCAAAAACAACCACTTCATGCCCTTGCTGCTCTAAAATTTCTTGTGCTGTTTCCGCAACAGCTAAAGAGTTACCATAGACAGTTCCAACAAAAATGCCTATTTTTGACATAACATTCCCTCTATTTCATAGTTAACTTGATGAGTTAATAACGTTTATCCCTAATTTTGCAACTGTATCTGACCATCCAAATTGCTCAATTAATGATAACCATTGTGTATCCCACGTAGCCACTAACGATATATTTTCTTTTGTTATTGGGTGATTTAAATTTAATAAGCTGGCATGTAACATCAGGCGAGACACTGAAAAATGCGTATTCACCCCTCGGTTTTGGCGTAAGTCTCCATGCTTGCTATCACCAATAATAGGGTGACGAAGATGAGACATATGCCTTCTCAATTGATGTTTACGGCCAGTTTCAGGTTTTAACTCAACTAAACTAAATCTTGATGTTTCATATCGCCCAATCGCAATAGCGCATTCAACTGTCGCTATCGGTTTACAGTGGGTAACGCATTCCTGTAAAACAGGTTCACGTGATGCATGTTTATCCGCAATTTTATCTAACTCTTCTAATAGCGGGTAATCGATGGTTTGCTCTTCGGTTAAATAACCGCGAACGACAGCGTGATACACTTTTTCTAACTGATGGTTTTCAAATTGAGCCGATAACAGCCTTGCGACGTCACTCGATAACGCAAATAGTAATATACCTGACGTCGGCCTATCGAGGCGATGAATGGGGTAAACATACTGGCCAATTTGGTCACGTAGTGTCTGCATCACAAATACGGTTTCTTTACTGTCCAGCCAACTGCGATGCACTAACATACCAGCAGGCTTATTAACCGCTACCATATATTCATCGTGATAAATAATTTCCAGCATCAATAAATTACCCGCAGGTCTTAGTGGAGAAAAAACCATCTAACTCACGCAAATAATTGATAAGTAGAGTATATTGTTCTTCTTCATCATGCTTATACGCTTCTTCAAAATAAGGAGCGACCGCAAAATTAGTTGGCAGCGTAGCCCCTTGTTCAATTAACATTTGTAGACGAGGTATTAAAATCCACTGCAGCCACTCTATAGCCTCCATCGTATCAATACAAAAAGGCTCTACGCTGTTAAAAGCCTCGGGTGAAGGTGGTTGTTCATTCCAAAGAGATTTTAATTTCATTTCCTCTTCTAAGTGACGAAGTTTCTCAATAATACGTTGTTCAATATTCATACTTAAACTCATTTAGTGATGGCTGCAGCAAATATACGGTATTTTCTATCATAATTCTGTCGGATACATGGGGTTAAGCCTTAGCAAATACAAGTTTATTTATTTTGCATATTGATAATAATTATTATCGTAGCTATTAATCGAACAACTCATTTAATAAGATTTGTTTATGTTTTGTTGCAGATAGCACATGTAAGATTAAATGTTTTATCAATTTAGTACTTACAGAATAATTAACAACAAAATGGTTTATCTATGGGACGACTAAAACAGTGGCGTAAGGAAAATAAAGTCTGGAAAGCTTTAAACTCTAACTATATTGAATTAAAAAGAAAAATACGTATTTCAAAGCTACCTTCGTCACAATATCAGCATTATCAAGTTATGTGCCAAAACTACCGTAGTGCGCAATTTTCTTCAGTTATTGAAGGCGTTCCTCATTTTATCGAACGCCCTATAAATAAGTATCTACATAAAAGCTGGAGCGGAAAACAAAAACTATCAACCGCCAGCTACACGCTCAATTTAATTGAAAGTACATTCAAGCCCGAAGCTATTGAAGCTATGTTTTCTGCTAAGCGAGAAGGGCTTCTCGTGGCAAACATTGAATTAAAATCAGGAGAGTTCGCTCAATTAACATTGATTTACTCTCAATACCCTCGAGAAGGCGACCTCACTTTACACTTGAGAAATGAGACCGGTGACGATATTTATTTAATGAGTTTTTCCTTCGGCCCAGAAGGACAATTGTACGTGTGCTCTTTGCAAGGCCCTTCCACTGAACAAAGTGTCGATCAAGTTAGGTTGATAACTAAGCAAATGCACGGTATTAGGCCCAAAAATTTATTAATGTCAGCGGTTTATGCAGTAGCAGCCTTCTTTGATGTAAAATCAATATTAGGAATTTCAAACCAGTGTCATATTAAGAGCCAGCATTTGAAATCAAGCTATGATACGTTTTGGCAAGAATGCGGTGCCACGAAAACACCTGATGGTTGGTTCCAATTACCTATTCAAGAACCCGTACGAGATATAGAGTCAGTGAAAAGCCAGCGTCGTGCTGAATTTCGCCGCCGAGAAGCGCTCCGAGATTCCATGACCCAAGATATTATTGCTTCGCTAACTAAAAATTCAATTAGATTAGAACATTGATTTAAATAAATTAAAGTATCTTTAATTTTTTCACATCACTCCGCTACAATAGGTATTAACTAAAAAAGCCAGTCAACCGAAGCTGACTGGCTCATACTTTAAAATTTACGCATCCTGCTAATGACTTCCCGTCATTCAACATCCTGTTGATTAAAACAAATTTATAGATTTATCACCTAATCGCGTTCCATCGCCTTGTTTTAAACAATTTTTACACCTCACATGAAGGTATAAAAAGCTAAACGAGTTTACCCTGTCCAGCGCGATAAGAATGCATTAAATCTATTAATGAAACAACCTAGCAAAATAAACAATAACACGGTAAAAATACGCAAAAAGTACAAACCAGATAGTAACGCCATGAAATTAAAAGTTAAATAATTATCATTACAATATAAAGAACATTTTTTAAGAAATTACTTAGCTTAATTGTAGGCATTTACTTACACAAACCCGCTTAAAAACACTTACCCCTGAGGCTCAACAACAACCACTAGCTCATCGAGAAAACTTGTTAAATTCGAAGAAAGTACACGCCTTTCCTGACTACCAAATTTTTCTAATATAATTTCCCCCGTGAGATTACACATTGATATCATTTCAATCTCTGATTCCAACGTTGCAATGAATAACGTGGGTGATAGTTTTAAACGCTTTTGAGTCACTAAATGACCAATTAAATTTTCTTGCAAACGAATGAAATCATCTTCATTCCACACCTGTACTAAACTCAACGTAATATCACGAAATGTGGCTTTCATATCGCCAGCAAGCTGTGCAGTATAAAAAGCATGGATATCACCTTGTAAATTAATCTCCAATGCTGTCGCAACTTTATCTAAGCTCGTATCCTTTATTGGAAATGGTTGAGGTTCCCAGTAAACCCAGTTTTCACCTGTGCGGACAATACATGGCGATGGAATACCATATAAGTCTGTTGAGGCGGGAGGTAACCCCGTTTGTTGGTGCCATTGTGAAACATATTTCTGAGTAAAATTATGTAGTGCGGCAGAATGTGAAGTATTCATAATTATGTGTTTTTTGTCGTCAATTTAAAGAGAAAGGCGTCAATGTTGTCGATAAATGGTATTATGACAGAAGTTCACAGACGAAGAAAATATCCCAATTTTACCTATTAGCCTCATTTTCAGTTTATGAAGTATAAGGACCTATATGTCACACTACCAGAATAATCCCGCACTTAATAATTTAACTCTTGGAAAGAAAACGGATTATCATGATCAGTATGATGCCACATTATTACAAGCTGTCCCTCGTAGCTTAAATCGTGACCCTTTAGCCATTCACGCTAAAGCACTTCCATTTCACGGTGCTGACATTTGGACAATGTATGAGCTTTCATGGCTAAATCAGCGCGGTGTTCCCCAAGTAGCAATCGGCTCGATTAGTGTTGATGCAAATAGCGAAAACTTAATTGAATCTAAGAGCTTTAAGCTTTACCTAAATAGTTTTAACCAAACACGTTTTGAAACTTGGGAAAATGTGCGAAGCGCTTTGCAAAATGATTTATGCCGCTGTGCTAATGGCCAAGTAAGCGTTACACTTCATAAATTAGAGCACTTTGCTCATCAACCTATCCAGCCATTACTTGGCGAATGTATTGATGAACAAGAGATTGATATTGATAATTATGAGTTTAATCGAGATTATTTGGCGAATAGCACCCAGCAACAAGTTGTTGACGAAACGTTAGTGAGCCATTTATTAAAATCAAACTGTTTAATTACCAACCAACCTGACTGGGGCTCTGTGCAGATCCACTATTGTGGACCCAAAATTGATCGTGAAGCCTTATTACGCTACTTGGTCTCATTTCGCCATCATAATGAGTTTCACGAACAATGCGTTGAACGCATTTTCACTGATATTATGCAATTGTGTAAACCTGAAAAATTAAGTGTTTATGCACGCTATACTCGCCGTGGAGGGCTTGATATAAACCCATGGCGTAGTAATGAAGAATTTACGCCAGAACTAGGTCGTTTATCACGACAATAAGTATATATAGTTGAAAAGTAAGTGTAATTAATACATTTGCAGTACAATTCACATATCAAGAACCCATGGGGTAAAGGAGTACTACTTGATTACTCATATCAGTCCATTAGGATCTATGGATCTACTCTCTCAACTTGAAGTTGATATGCTAAAACGCACGGCCAGTAGCGATTTGTACCAATTATTTCGAAATTGTTCTTTAGCCGTTTTGCATTCAGGCAGCTTAACTGATAGCAGTAAAGAGCTATTAGAAAAAAGTAAAGATTTTGATATCAATGTATTACGCCGTGAGCGTGGCGTTAAGCTTGAACTTATCGACCCACCAGAAAAAGCTTTTGTTGATGGTAAAATTATTCGCACCTTACAAGCAAACCTATTTGCCGTATTGCGTGACATTCTATTCGTCCATGCGCAAATTACCCATGCCAAAGAACAATTTAATTTAGACCTCGAAAATGGCACACATATTACCAATATGATTTTCTCTATCTTGCGTAATGCCCGTGCCCTGCATATCGATGAAGACCCGAGTATGATTGTTTGCTGGGGCGGCCACTCAATTAATGAAATTGAGTACCAATATGGCCGTAAGGTAGGTAATGAGCTTGGGTTGCGTGAGCTAAATATCTGTACAGGCTGTGGCCCGGGTGCCATGGAAGCACCGATGAAAGGTGCAGCAGTTGGCCATGCACAACAACAATACAAAAATAGCCGTTTTATCGGCTTAACTGAGCCTTCAATTATCGCCGCTGAGCCACCAAACCCATTAGTGAACGAACTCATCATTATGCCTGATATCGAAAAACGTTTAGAGGCATTCGTTCGATTAGGTCATGGGATTATTATTTTCCCAGGAGGTGTCGGTACCGCCGAAGAGTTACTGTATTTATTGGGTATTTTAATGGACCCAGCCAACAGTGAACAAGTTCTACCACTGATTTTAACGGGCCCAAAAGAAAGTGCGGAATACTTTGAAGTATTAGACGACTTTATTCGACACACTTTAGGTGATGAAGCCAGTAAGCATTACCAAATTATTATTGATGATGCTCAAGAAGTCGCTCGTGTAATGAAACGCAGCATGCCACAAGTTAAAGAAAATCGCCGTAGCACAGGTGATGCCTATAGCTTCAACTGGTCAATTAAAATTGCTCACGATTTACAACATCCATTCGAACCAACGCATGAAAATATGGCATCACTGAACCTCCACCCAGGGCAAGCACCTGAGAAACTGGCTTCAGATTTACGCCGCGCTTTCTCCGGTATTGTGGCTGGTAACGTGAAAGAATTTGGTATGAAAGCCATCGAAAAACATGGGCCATTCAAAATTCACGGCGATAGTGAGCTAATGAAGCGTATGGATGTGTTATTACAAGGCTTCGTTGAGCAACATCGTATGAAATTACCGGGTGGTACGGCATACGAACCTTGCTATGAAATCGTGAAATAAGTAAATGTTGGCGTATTTATGATCCACTTATTAATTATTGATGCATTAAACTTAATACGCCGTATCCACGCGGTGCAAGGAAGCCCGTGTGGAGAAACTTGTTTATCTGCAATATCGCAGTTGATCGCCCATACTGATGCCACGCACATTGTTGCAGTGTTTGATGAAGAAGGACGTCACCAAAGCTGGCGCCATGAAAAACTCCCCGATTATAAAGCGGGGCGACAACCTATGCCTGAAGATCTGCATGCTGAACTCCCCACCCTAATAGCCTTATTTAAAGAAAAAGGGGTTCACTGCTGGCAGTCTGAAGGGGATGAAGCCGATGATTTAGCCGCTACCTTAGCAACACGCATTGCGGGATCGGGGCACACAGTTACCATCGTATCCACAGACAAAGGTTACTGCCAACTACTTTCCCCTAACTTAAGAATTCGCGATTATTTTCAAAAGCGCTGGCTAGATATCCCTTTTATCGAAAAGGAATTTGGCGTTTCTCCTAATCAACTTCCTGATTATTGGGGGCTTGCAGGGATCAGTAGTAGTAAAGTTCCCGGTGTTGCAGGGATTGGTCCTAAAAGTGCCACGACACTATTGCAACAATATCACTCTATTGAAAATATATTTGCCAATTTAGATAACCTTGAAGAGAAATGGCAGAAAAAGCTCATCAATCAGCAGGGAATTGCATTGATTTGCCGAGATATTGCGACTTTAAGAACCGATATCCCGATACGAGGGAATCTAAATCAGTTGCGTTATGCACCCAACTAATAGAAAACAGAAAAGCCACTTAATGATGAAGTGGCTTTTTTATTGACTGATTCTATAAATTAATAATACTCACGTGCCATTGGATTTGCCGACCATATCCTCATCACATGTACAGTTACTTCTTCGCGGTCATGATAAAGCTGTTTCGCTTGAATCAACACATTAACGCCTTGCTCTTTAAGCTGTGCTTTCATCTTTTCTAAGATATGTGAAACTTCTTCATAGCGCTTTTTCATCGGCAATTTTAAGTTAAAAATGGCCTCTCGGCACCAACCTTGAGCAAGCCAATCAGTCATTAGCGCAGCAACTTTAGCTGGTTTTTCAACCATATCGCAGACTAACCAAGTAATATTATGGGAAGTAGGCTTAAATTTAAAACCATCTTCACGGTGATGCTTAACCTGCCCTGTATCCATAAGGCTTTCCGCCATTGGGCCGTTATCTACAGCATCCACCATCATACTGCGTTTCACTAATTGATAAGTCCATCCCCCTGGGCATGCTCCAAGATCGACAGCTTTCATCCCACTAGCTAGACGTTCTTCCCATTCTTCATAAGGAATGAAGACGTGGAAAGCTTCCTCAAGTTTTAAGGTTGAACGGCTCGGTGCATCTGATGGGAATTTTAACCTTGGGATCCCCATATAGAAATTTGAACTATTATTGGTATACGAATACCCGGTATAGCAGCAACCAGGGGCAATAAAGAACACATGAATAACGGGTCGCTTAAAGTTTTCGATTGGCAATAAGATTTTTTCTTTACGTAATGCATTACGTAAAGGTACCGTAAACTTGCGGCAAAACTTCAAGAGTTCTTTCGATTCATTGGTATCAGCAACTTCAACACGGAGATCTCCTGCCCGCACAACTTGCTGACTCAATGCATTTACAATCGGGGTAATACGGTCTTCAGGCGGTAAATCCTTAAGTAAATCCCCTATTACAATCATTTGACGAGCAAAAATTAATTCTCGAAAAGGCAACGTTCGTGCGAGTTTGTCCGCATCTTCTGCTTGGTAGCACTCAAAAATAACATAACCACTGTTTTCTTTTACGCGGGCAAAACCATAAATTTCTTTTTGCCCTGCTTTATCTGTAATTTCTGCTGCACATTCTTTTTCAAAGCCTGGACGGCAATATAGTGCAATTTTATTACTCATTGCGTGACGCCGATTTCCTTAGACGCATAGCGCCAATAACTACTAACAGCCAACCAATTAGGAAACATACACCACCTATTGGCGTAAAATAAGAGAAGTATTTTACCTGCAATAGTGCCATACAATAAAGGCTACCGCTAAAAAGAAGTATCCCAACAGAGAAAAACACACCTGACCAATAGAACCACAGAATTATTTTACGTAATAAAATTGCCCCTAGCACCATTAGTGCAACAGTATGCAACATTTGATAACGTAGCCCTATTTCAATCCAGTCCATTTGATGGACACTCATAATTGACGATAACGCATGTGAACCAATAGCTCCAAAAGCAACAGTAAAGAAGCCACTAATTCCTGCAAAAATTAACATCAAACGACTATTCACAGTAACACCTTTTATTTAAATACTTGATTACTGAATAAGCGCCACATCTTGGTCACCCGTAATAAAACCTAATTTTTCTTGTTCACTTGCCGCCTGCCCAAGAATCCATTGGCGAAATGCAGCTATTTTGCCTAAATCTGCCTGATTTTCTTGGCAAACTAAGTAGAATGCATTTTTACTAACTAACACCTCACTAAAGGGACATACTAAGCGCCCTGCGTCAATTTCATTTTTAGCCATAACATTATTCGTCAGTGCAACTCCCTGACCATGAACAGCAGCTTGAATAACCATCGCACTATGACTAAAAATGGGACCTTGCTGTACATTAACGACATTTTGTAACTCTAGTTGCTTAACATATGCTTGCCAGTCTCTTCGTGAAGAATCGTGAAGTAACGTATGTTTTGCTAAATCTTCAGGAATTTTTAGTTGGCTATCTCCAGTTAATAAAGATGGTGAACATACCGGCATTAAATATTCAGCATAAAGCCTATCTGTTCTTAGCCCTGGCCAATTACCTTTACCGTAGAAAATAGCGACATCAACGTCATCTGCCAATTTATCTTCTTCTCTATCTACAGCTTGGATCCGCACATCAATTCCTGGATAGGCCTGGTTAAAGCCTGAAAGCCTTGGCACCAGCCACTGAATCGCAAAACTTGGGGATAAACTAACCGTTAATGCTCCTTTTGCACTTCTGGCTTGTAACTTACGCGTTGCCTCGTTTAAAGAAGAGAAAATCTCTTTAATATCAAGGTAATAACTTTGACCTTCTTCTGTCAATAACAATGATCGGTTGCGCCGACGGAATAATTTCAGCCCAAGGAAATCTTCTAAACTTTTCATTTGGTGGCTAACGGCCGCTTGAGTTACAAATAATTCTTCTGCTGCCTTAGTAAAACTTAAATGACGAGCAGCAGCATCAAAGACTCTCAGTGCATTTAGGGGCGGTAATCTTTTAGACATAATCACTTCTACTTGGCATCTTGTTATGCATTAGTTTTTTTCATCCGAAGCATTATAATTTGTCCCTTGAGGATACGCTAGTAAATACCTATAGTATGCACACTTCCTAAGCCGGAACGAAAAGTTACAGAGTTTAGTTACTTTGAAACTTTTGGCTTTGTGGTTGTGATGTTGTGTTTGCAAGTTGTCTGGTTGAACCAGACCTTTGTAGCTTTAGCTACTGTTTTTTCACTTCCTGTACATTTACCCTGTCTGTCCATAGTGATTTTATATAGTGCACCGCCAACGCGCGGTGCTTTTTTTTACTCTTTTTTAATGCTATTTCGGTATTTACTTAAGCAATTTAACTTAATAAATACAAATAACTATAGATAATTGTAAGTGTACCGAAAAAACTTTCAGTAAGATATTTAAGATAAATCTTGAAAATTAGTTACTAAGTACTTAAAAAAATAAATTTATAAACAAAAGGCATTGCATTGCAACGCAAAACACTGAATCATCTTGAAACCACATCTAGAAGAATTGCTAACAATTAATACCAAACGTAACAAAATATTTCAATGGTTAGATTAAAAAATGATAAGTTTAAATTAATCAGAAAATAACTATAAATGTACTAATAAATGTACAATCAACTAACACTGCACTCAGTAAAATCAAATACATTGAAATTTTGACTAAAAAGAAAATACTCATGGATCATTTTAGCGCCACCACATTTCGCCTCGCCTTCCCAGCGATAGACTCATCAACACTATTTTTTGATAGTGCGGCAACAGCATTAAAGCCTATCGCCATGATCAATGCATCTAATGACTATTATCGCTTGTCTGGCAGTTCGGTATATCGAGGGCAGTCATCTGAATCATTGAAATTAACACGTGATTATGAGCAGGGGCGAATCCGTGCTGCAAAATATATTCATGCTTCCAGTGAAAAAAATATTATTTGGACACGCGGAACAACTGAGTCAATTAATTTAATTACACAAGGTTATTTTCGCTCAACATTAAAACCTGACGATGAAATTATTGTCAGTGAAATAGAACATCATTCAAATTTATTACCTTGGATTATGCTTTCACAGCAAACTGGCGCAAAAATTATAAAATGGCCGGTTGAAAAGAACCTGACATTGAGTCTTGATGTACTCCAATCTAAATTATCTGAAAAAACGAAAGTCATCGCTATCACTCAAATGTCCAATGTAACTGGCTATCAACCCGATATACAAACGGTGACTCAGCTCGCTCACCAAGTAGGAGCTTTAGTCGTTGTTGATGGCGCACAAGGTGTCGTTCATAGCCCGATTAATGTCAGTGAGCTGAATATTGATTTCTATGCATTTTCAGCACATAAGTTATATGGGCCAACTGGGCTTGGAGTTTGCTACGCCAAAACAGAACTTTTAGAGCAAATGACCCCTTGGCATGGTGGAGGGAAAATGTTGACCCACGTCACATTTGACGATTTCACTCTTGCACCTATTCCACAACGATTCGAAGCCGGAACACCGAATATTGCAGGGGTAATTGCCTTTTCTGCTACCCTAGAGTGGCTGGAAGGAATAAATTTAACACTAGCAGAAACATATAGTTGCTCACTAATCGAATATGCCACTAAAAAACTATCGGCACTTCCCGGCTTTATTCGCTATAGTGTGCCTGATTCTCCTTTGCTATCATTTAACTTCAAAGATATTCACCATAGTGATCTAGGTGCCCTCTTGACCGAACAAAATATTGCATTACGCTATGGTCAACATTGCACCCAACCATTAATGGATGCATTAAATATCAGTGGCTGCTTGCGTATCTCAATGATGCCGTACAACAACCGGGAAGACGTCGATAAATTTATCGATGCAGTCACCGTTTCACTTTCTATACTCAATGAATAAATCAATAAAGGAAGCCTAATGACTTCGACTAACCATGAACTTGCTCCGCACCCATTCGGTACAGAGATTAAAATTCAAGAAATAGTTGAACAGTTTTCCACACATAAAGCATGGGAAGATAAATACCGTTTATTAATTCAATTTGCGAGAAAATTGCCGGCGCTGTCTGATGATGAAAAGCTGCAAACTCAAGAGGTTAAAGGCTGTGAAAACCGAGTTTGGATTGGAGCACTTCTCAATGATGATGAAACATTTCATTTTTATGGGGATAGTGAAGGCCGAGTGGTGAAAGGGTTATTTACCATTTTGTTAGCGGCAATAGAGCAAAAAACAGCGAAAGAAATCATGGAAATTGATTTTAATAACTTATTAGCTCAAACCGGCTTACCTAGCCAGCTCAGCGAATCCCGCCAAAATGGTATTCAATCACTCATTACGGCAATTCAAAATATTGCCAATGAAATGACACCTGCGTAATTCATTGAATGAGGCTATCTATCGCAATAGCCTCATTCACTTTACTGCTGTTCCATTTCCCGTTGTGATTTTGCTATCATCTTTTTAAGTGCATGTGAGACAGCAATAAACCCAAAACTGGCTGTAACCATAGTCACCGCACCAAAGCCTGAAGCGCAGTCCATACGCTTAGAGCCATCCGCAGTGCTTTTTGCCGCACACACAGTGCCATCACTTTGCGGATAAACAAGCTGTTCAGTAGAAAAAACACAGTCAATCCCGAGCTTTCCTTTGCCATTTTTAACAACGTTAAAATCGGATTTTAAGCGTTCGCGCAACTTAGCGGCTAAAGGGTCTTGAACCGTTTTAGCTAGGTCTGTCACTTGAATCTGTGTTGGGTCGATTTGTCCACCAGCCCCACCTGTGGTGATAATGGGTATTTTAAAGCGTCTACAATACGCTAACAACGCAGCTTTAGGCCTTACACTATCAATGGCATCAATGACATAATCAAACCCCGTGCTAAGGTAGTGAGCGACATTATCAACAGTAATAAAATCATCAATAACATTCACTACACATTCGGGGTTAATTTCTAAAATACGATTTTTCATCACATCAACTTTTGGTTGCCCAACTGTCGACTTGATGGCATGTAATTGGCGATTGGTATTAGTCACACAAATATCATCCATATCAATTAATGTGATATGCCCAATACCTGAACGAGCAAGCGCCTCCGCGGCCCACACGCCTACCCCACCAATGCCAATGACACAAATGTGGGAACGTGCAAAAAGATGAAGAGCATGTTGCCCATATAAACGCCCGATCCCAGCAAAACGCTGCATCCAAGCATCAGAAAGCTTAGCTTGCATAATAACGAACAACCTCAGTTAAAACTGTAACTACATTGAACCAAATAGCGGCTGGCTTTTTTTCAGCACCCAAACTCGCCCGTAATGGTTATAAAAACCGGCCATTTTTCCGGCTTCATGGCCTATACCGTGGTAAATATCAAAATGATGCCCTTTAATCGCACCACCAACATCCAAGGCTACCATCATACGCATTTCGTACTGCCCCGTAAATTTCCCATTATTATCTAACACAGGGATCTCCGCGAGTAAGGCTGTTCCCGGTGGAATGAGAGTTTTATCTGATGCAACAGATGCTTTAGCAATTAAAGGAACCGCACTTGCGCCTCTAACAGGGACAAATGATTGCGGTTTAAAAAATACAAATGACGGATTTTCTTCTAATAGCTGGCGAACTTCTTGCTCGCTATGCTGATTCGTCCAATCATGGATAGCTTGTAATGACATTTGGCTCAGAGGAACTTCACCGCGGTCTACCAGCACTTTTCCGATACTTTTATAGGCGTGACCATTTTTACCTGCATAACCAAAGAAATTCAGTGGGCTGCCATCCCCAAAATCAACATAACCACTTCCCTGAACTTCCATCATAAAATTTTCAACCGGCGAATTACTATAAGCTAAAATTAAATGATCACTCAGGGCACCATTATAAATCGCCGCTCGGCTAGGTAAGCGTGTTTTTCCTTTTGGCGGCATACCGTACAACGGATAACGAAATTCACCTTGAGCCATACGGCGCGCCTCGATCACAGGTGTGTAATACCCTGTAAATTGTACGTTTCCATAATTATCAGCGCCTTCCATTTGGAAAGCGGTTAAATTGAAATTTGCCAATTGAGCCGGGTTCCCCCCCGCCATCAACCAGTTTTCTATAGCATGATAGGTATCGTTGTTATTTTTAAACAATCGCGGTGATGCATTTTTAATTTCATTAACTTGTTGATTAAAATCTGGCGCATTTATTGGTCGCCCCTGTACATTCACTTGATTTACTTTCTGTAAATCTTGTACTAAGCGACCATCTTTATATTGTTGGCCTTTATCCGTTGGATGGGTTTGGCATCCAGCTAATAAGGAAAGAAATACGCTGGTTACTAACCATTTTTTTACTATTTGTTTATTGACGATTTTTGTTAGCCCTATATTCATGCTCTACCACCCAAATAAATCCAACAATCCAATATGAAGCGCACAATAGCAAACCCAATTAGGGAATGAAACGTGTAAATATATTTAGTTAGGTTATTTTCCTCTCTCTACTCACTAAAGAGCAAAAAACAGGCAGACAGAACAGATTTTGTTCTGTAAATGCTAAATTTTGAAAAAAAAACACGAAAAAACTTGCATCAGATCTCATCCCGAGTATAGTGCCCGCATCGGACGCGGGGTGGAGCAGCTTGGTAGCTCGTCGGGCTCATAACCCGAAGGTCGTTGGTTCAAATCCAGCCCCCGCAACCAATTACTGATTAAATCAGTAAAGTAACAAAAAATCTGCAGTATAAAGTCGTAAAAATTCAGTCGCGGGATGGAGCAGCATGGTAGCTCGTCGGGCTCATAACCCGAAGGTCGTTGGTTCAAATCCAGCTCCCGCAACCAATTTTTTACCTCTTCAGTCGCGGGGTGGAGCAGCATGGTAGCTCGTCGGGCTCATAACCCGAAGGTCGTTGGTTCAAATCCAGCCCCCGCAACCAATTCTTTCAAATACCCTTTCTAATTCAATTACCTTTTTAGTACCACTATAATAAATTCTATTTTTACCCATCGATAAAAACAAAAAAGGCGACTCACACACGTTTATCACCTTTCTTTATTTTAATCTGATTTAAATTAATTAGTTGCGAATTGCTAATGCACCGCCATTACGGAAATAAGCTTTTACCCCTTCAAAAATGGATTCTGCCATTTGTTGTTGGAATTTAGCTGTTTTCAATTTCCGCTCTTCTTCTAAATTACTAATAAAAGCCGTTTCAACGAGAATTGATGGGATCTCTGGAGCCTTCAACACTGCGAACCCGGCTTGGTCAACTCTGTTTTTATGCAACTTGTTAACTTTTCCCATCCGTTTTAGTACTTCGTCACCAAATTTCAAACTGTCGTTAATCGTCGCTGTTTGCACGAGATCAAACATCGTATGGTCGAGATACACATCTCCACTTTTACTCACACCACCCACTAAGTCCGCTTCGTTTTGTGTTTGTGCTAGGTAGCGAGCCGTATTACTGGTCGCACCTTTCGTTGATAACGCAAAAACAGAAGAACCGCGGGCTGAACGGTTAGTAAACGCATCTGCATGAATTGAAACGAATAAATCAGCCTGCATTTTACGTGCTTTCGCCACTCGGACTTTTAACGGAATAAAGACATCTTCATTACGAGTCATATAGGAACGCATTTTAGGGTCTTTATCTATCAAAGCTTTTAAGCGCCGTGCGATCTGTAAAACCACATCTTTTTCACGTGTCTTATATTTGCCTATCGCACCAGGGTCTTCACCACCATGCCCTGGGTCGATCATAATAATAATGGGGCGATCCGTCCCTGCTTTTCCAGGCTTCTTCGCTTGAGCAGGCATGCTTTCCTCAAGATCACCTTTATTATAATCCTCAAGTAATGCCAATAGAGGATCATCATTGGTGTCAACACCTTTACCTGGATAAAAATCAAGAACTAAGCGGTGCTTAAATTCCGCAACAGGGGCCATCGAGAAGAATTGAGGACTAACTTTATTTTTAACTTCAAATACCAAGCGAACCGTTTTCGGATCAAATTGCCCAACTCTAACCAGTTTAAGGTAAGGATCACGTGTTTGAATTTGGGTTCCCATATCCTTTAATACATTATTTAACTGCACCCCTTCAAGATCGACCACAATACGCTCAGGGTTATTAAGCACAAACTGGCGGTACTTCAATGGAGTACTAGATTCCAATGTTACCCGGGTATAGCTGGATGCAGGCCAAATGCGCACAGCCACCACGCTGCTACTCGCAGAAAAACCGAATGGGCTAATGCTCAGTAACATAACTGCAGCTGCGCCCTGAATAAAACGACGCTTCGATGGGTTGTGATCTTGGTGACTCATCAATAATTCCGAACCTAGAACTGAAAAATAAAGTGATTTTAGGATAATTGCTAATAACTAGACTTGAAATACGCACTCTAACTAATCATTTGCACTCTGTCATTAAGAATATATCAAAGCATCTATAGAGTTACATTAATGAGTATAACCTAATCATACCGAGAGAAAATATTTGTGAGTGACTTTCTGTGTCAATTTTATGCAATTTAATTTTCGTAGAGTATATCTAGTTAAATTTAGAGATATGTAAACGATAAAAATAAAAATGTTACTTTTTTTATCCCATCTTTTACTTGATATTTCCCAACAAAAAGAATAAAAATACATTATTAACGAATAAAAATTCAATTAAGAGGGTTGTTATGAAAGAGCGCAGCACCGAGTTGGTTGATGAGTTTCGCCATTCGGTCCCTTATATAAACGCCCACCGCGGCAAAACATTCATTATTATGCTTGGTGGTGAAGCGATTGCGCATGAAAATTTTCCTAGTATTGTCAATGACATAGGATTATTGCATAGTTTAGGCATCCGAATTATTGTCGTTTATGGTGCTAGGCCTCAAATTGAGGATATCTTAGCTGAACACAAATATGATGCGGTTTATCATAAACATACTCGCGTAACAGATGCGAATACACTTGAATATGTAAAACAAGCTTCTGGAGCTTTACAATTAGATATCACGGCTCGGTTATCTATGAGCTTAGGTAATACCCCGCTTCAAGGCGCACATATTAATGTGGTTAGTGGTAATTTCGTTATTGCTCAACCTCTAGGGGTTGATGATGGCATTGATTATTGCCACAGCGGAAGAATCCGCCGTATTAATGAAGAAGCCATTAATAATCAGTTAGATAATGGTTCCATTGTGTTGATTGGGCCGGTTGCAGTCTCTGTCACAGGAGAAAGTTTTAATCTGACCTCTGAAGAAATTGCAACTCAATTAGCAGTAAAAATGAAAGCGGAAAAACTGATCGGTTTTTGCTCCTCACAAGGTGTAGTAGATAAAGAAGGCAATATTTTGTCTGAATTATTCCCAAATGAAGCAGAAAACCGCATTCAAGAGCTGGAATCTGAGGGCGATTACTACTCAGGAACCGTGCGTTTTCTACGTGGAGCCGCAAAAGCTTGTCGCCGGGGTGTCCGCCGTAGCCACCTATTGAGCTACCAAGAAAATGGTTCTTTAATTCAAGAATTATTCTCTCGCGATGGTATTGGTACCCAAATAGTCATGGAAAGCGCGGAACAAATCCGCCGTGCAAACATTAATGATATTGGTGGAATATTAGAACTTATTCGCCCATTAGAGCAGCAAGGGATTTTAGTTAGACGTTCACGTGAGCAATTAGAAATGGAAATTGATAAATTTACCATTATTGAACGTGATAACTTAGTCATCGCTTGCGCAGCGCTTTACCCTTACCCAGAAGAAAAATTAGGTGAAATGGCATGTGTCGCTGTTCATCCTGATTACCGTAGTTCATCTAGGGGAGAGGAGTTACTGCACCGTATTGCCGTACAAGCAAAACAATTTGGTTTAGACAAGCTATTTGTACTAACAACTCGTAGCATCCATTGGTTTCAAGAGCGTGGTTTTACCCCCGCGGAGATTGAGATGTTACCAATGAAAAAACAGGCTTTATATAATTACCAGCGCCGCTCTAAAATATTGATTTTAGATTTAAAAAACCAAGCTGATAAGTAAATATTAGAACATTCAAAATGAGCACTATTTAGTCAATTACTTTAACCCCAAACTATACAAGGATGCATAGTTTGGGCTATGGCTTTAACACAAATGAATAACCACTAAGCTATCTGAATAACCCTTGCTTTCTCACACAAAGGAATGGAGTCTAAATGCGCTTGTATTGCAGCTTTCATCTCAGCGAAAGAAGTACCATAAAAATAAAATGCCGTTTCTGTCGGGCCATCCCAAACCCCGTGAATACTCCCAATATCTTCCACTGCTTCATCTAGAGTATCGAATACTTCATTGATATCCCCATTTTCATAAACGTCATCAGCGAGCTCTGTCCCGTTGAAATAAATAGCCATACCTTCATCTGAGCCAAAATCGATTCGAACATCTTCGCCATGAATGAATAAACGAGAGCCCTTTGGAGCTAACATTGAAGAAAAAAGTTGAATAATTAAACTGATATTTTCGTCACTAGCTTCTTCAAGTGCTATTTCTATATCGCATTCTTGCGCTTCGCCATTATCACTTAATAATGTTCCACCACCTGTAACATGGATATTTTTACCCATGCTTTTCATGACTTCATTAAATGCATCTTCTAAATCACCACGCCTAATCGGTTCAAGTCTTGCATTTAATGTTACTGTAATTGCCGTCATTGCTTGCTGGTTATCCATCTCATTACCTTTACTTTTGGGTTAAATATTCACGTAACTTACATATAAACTAGTCACATTAATTGGGTCGCTAAACCACTTCGCCGCTTGGTTGGTGTTTCAACTGCTCGACGTAATACCTTTGGGCTGCCATAAAGAGATAGCTCTTTTTTAGCTCGAGTTATCGCCGTATACACCAGCTCACGAGTCATTACGGGAGAATATACATTTGGTAAAACTAATGCGGTATGAGCAAACTCCGAACCTTGTGATTTATGAACGGTCATTGCATAAGCTGTTTCATGTTGTGGAAGTCGGTTAGGTTGTACCCCACGAATAGTCCCATCTGGAAATTGAAAATAGGCTCTCAGTGCATTTTCTTCATCCGGTAAAATGATACCTATATCCCCATTAAAGAGTCCTAATGGGCTGTCATTACGGCTAATCATAATTGGCCGGCCTGCATAGTGTTTATTCAATAAATTATATGGACGGTTTATTATCCCTTGCCTATGAAATAATTTTTCCAATTTATCGTTAAGGCCAATGACGCCAAAAGGGCCTTCTCGCAGAGCTGTTAGTACCCGATATTGGTTAAATTTTTTCAAAACTTGCTCAGGATCTTCTTTATTTTTAACCGCTAATAGATATTCCTTATAATTTTCAGCGGCATCTAATAAAATTTTCGCGTAATCATCTGCGGTTTCTTGAATATAACTATGTACATCTGGCCGCTGCTGATTTAGTAACTGTTGAACTCTAGAAACATTACCTTTATTTACAGCAAAAGCGAGTTGGCCAATTCCTGAATCTGCCGAAAAACGGTAGCTTTTACGTAGCAAACATAGGCTATCACGAATAACTGGGCCGCTTGGTGATGCATAAGATTCAACTGAATGCCCTGTTAACTCCGAAAGTTGGGACGCTCTTTCTGCACTATAACCGTTATCAGCAAACTGACAGATATCCCCTAATACTGCCCCTGCCTCGACTGAGGCTAATTGGTCTTTATCACCTAGAAATATTAACTTTGCATTTTCAGGTAATGACTCAAGTAATTTGCTCATCATGGGTAAATCTACCATTGAGGCTTCATCAACAATCAGTACATCAAGAGATAAGCGATTATCTCGGTTATAGCGAAACTGCTGGCTCTCAGGTTGAGCCCCTAGTAAACGGTGCAATGTTTTTGCATGATTAGGCAAAACAGCGTGTTCTTCATCGGTTAAAGGCATTTTTTTCATCGCCTCTCCGAGGGACTCCGTCAACCTAGCTGCAGCCTTACCGGTTGGAGCCGCCAACTCTATTCTAATTTTATGGTGATACTTAGTTTCAAGTTTAATTAATGCAGCAAGGATACGTGCAACTGTTGTGGTTTTTCCTGTTCCTGGCCCCCCTGATATAATTGACACCTTACTCGTTACAGCAACTGCTGCTGCAACTTTTTGCCAATCTATATCATCAGTAATGGGAAATAAGCTGTCTAGTACATTCTTAATTTGAACATTATTTTGCTTATCTATTAATGTATTAGAGAAAAATTTCGCAACATACTGCTCATATTGCCACATCCGTTGAAAATATAAATATTCCCCTGAAAGCACCAAAGGAGAGATTTTGTTTTCTGTTGATAATGACACTGCATTTGCTTGTCTGAGCGTTTGATAGAGCTCTTGCTCACTCGGCTCTCCCATTTTTTGCCAAAACGCAGTTGCTAACTCTGGATGCCTTCCCGCAAACAATTTTTCGGGGTCAACATCCGCCAGTGCTAGGCAAACGTGCCCAGCCATAGTTTCTGCGCTAAGGAGTGCGGCAATCATAAGTACTATAGGACACTTATCATCAGAAATGCTGTAAGCAAATTGTACATCTAGAGGTGTAAAGATATTCTTCTCAATAGCCTGATTAAATAGGGATTTCATTAAGTTGGTTCCCCTTGCTGAACATTTTTAAATAAGCTATCTAACGCTTCAATAAAAGGCTCTATAGGGCGATAAAAGAAAATGCCGTTACTTGAGTGAATATTATCTATGCCTCGTAAAAATAAATAATAAACGCCACCAAAATGAGTTTCATAATCATAATTAGGCATTCTTTGCTTGAGGTAACGATGTAACGCTAACGAATATAGTTGATATTGCAAATCATAGCGGTGGTCTATCATCGCTTCAGCCATGGCTTCTTGCGTATAAAAACTGGCATCTTTCCCTAAATAATTTGATTTATAATCAAGAAGATAAAATTTGCCTTTCCAGTAAAAGGTGAGGTCAATAAACCCCTTTAAAATACCCTGAACTCTCTCAAAATTTAGCGGAGGACAACGTTGTGATAATGGGTCATATTGGTGCGTTATCTTATCTAAATGACTGGCACTCAATAGGGAATCAATAGGGAGATAAAACTGCATTTCATCCAATTGGTCTTGAGCCTGTAATGCAGATAAACATAAGCCGTCTTCTGATAGTGGTGCCTGTACAATTGCATGCAGCCATTCTTGCAGCATTGGTGCCCACTGTATGTCAAACCCTGAGGATTCAAGTTTTTCAGACAACCATTCTTGAGAAACATGCCCACTAAAATCAATCTCCTCCATCAAGCTATGCAAAAATGTTCCCGGTGATGCACCTTTAGGAAATTGATGAGGAGTTAGGATAAGAGACTCGTCTTCCTGTTGCTCCACATCAACACTAGCCTCAATATCCATATTAGGGGCTAATGAATTAGCAAATTGCAATGCTGAAACTGATTCTTCTGCTTCAGTATGGCTTGAACCGTAACTTAACCCAGAATAGCTGGTAACACGCCAATGGTCATTAAAATGACGAGTCACTGCTCTTGCCGATAAGTTTACGCTATCATTTTGTTCTAACAATACGCGTTCCGACTTAGGCTGATTAATCACTGCAACATCAATAACGTCATTGCTAATTTCAGCCAGCATATCATTCAGTAGTAGGCTATCTCCTGCTTGCCCTTTTTGGATGACGTAACCCAGCGCAGATAAGTGTAAATCGGTTTCACCACTTTTTTTTCTGTTACCTTTAATTAATGGTGCAATACCGACACTACAGTGATAGATAGCCCTTGTGAGTGCTACATATAATAAGCGTAGGTCTTCTGCTAGACGCTCTTCATCAGCTAGAGCAACATTTTCTTCACTATCGTTTAAATCTAGCCGTACTGCATAATCCGTTCTATCGTGATATAAACCTTTAGATTGGGGTAGAAAATTGCTCGCAAAAGGCAACCAAACAATCTTATATTCAAGGCCCTTAGATTTATGTATGGTACTGATCTGCACCAAATGTTTATCACTTTCAAGACGCATTTGTTGTGCGTCAGATTGATGATCAGGATGAGCAATTTGTTGCGCCAGCCAACGTGTTAGTGTGTGCTCACCTTCAAGCTGTAATGACATTTCTTGTAACAGCTCACCAATATGCATCACATCCATCAAACGGCGCTCTCCATCGGCACCTGATAATAACGTTTCTGCAATTTTCCTCTGCGCCATGACAATTCTAAGCATGGGGAGCACGCCTCGTTTTTGCCACACCATGGCATAACGAGCAAATTCATCTACAATTTTTTCCCACGATTTTTCATCATGGTTTAAGTCATCAATTTGTTTAGCGGTTAAACCCAATATTCCTGTC
Organism: Providencia sp. PROV156; assembly: GCF_028480905.1. Lineage (NCBI taxonomy): Bacteria > Pseudomonadati > Pseudomonadota > Gammaproteobacteria > Enterobacterales > Morganellaceae > Providencia > Providencia sp. PROV156. Next base: position 63,214 of record NZ_JAMPPE010000018.1, read on the forward strand.
GCCAATGCACTGCGCAAAACACGTTCTTTTTCCGGTGTTAAAACTGCCTGTAGTAACCACAGTAAATCTCTCGCTTCCGGTGTTGAAAATACACTTTCCCGATTAGATTGAAACACAGAAGGGATATTTAACCGATTTAAAGCATCACGAATCAATACAGCTTCACGTCGGCTACGAACCAACACAGTAATATCAGAAGCTTCTACAGGAGTATGTGCTCCTTTATTGTCAAAATAGCTACTACCCTGAAACCCGCCTTGTAAATATTGTGCGATTTGCGCTGCACATTGTGAAGCTGTTGCCTGTTCATATTCAGCAACTGAGACACCTTCTGCTTCCACTTGCCAAAATGTAAGTGCTTTGACCACTTCGCCATCATGAATAAGTTTTTTACCGCTATTTTGCTTAGCGAAATTAACGGGTTGAAAAGGAATTTGCTCAAAAATAAATGGTGACTGACAGCGGCCAAATAAGTGATTAATAGCTTCAACCATATTTTGCGATGAACGATAGTTAGTCTCTAATGTGTAGTGAGCACTAACTTCATTTTTTGCTTCGATATAGGTGAAAATATCTGCGCCCCGAAAAGCATATATAGCTTGTTTAGGGTCGCCGATGAAAAGTAATGCGCTGTCATTAACTTCCCGATAAATTCTTTGAAAAATACGGTATTGCTGTGCATCTGTATCTTGAAACTCATCTATCATCGCAACAGGAAAGCGTTGACTAATAGCTTGAGCTAAAAATTTCCCACTTTCTTGAGCAAGAGCACCGTCTAAACGGGTCAATAAATCATCAAACCCCATTTCACCACGATTATGTTTTTCATTAGTAATCGCTTCCCTCACCTCTGAAATGGCCAGTGGAATAACCAGATCTTTTAGAGTTAATGATTGAGAAAGTAGCTCATCTATACTTTGGAAAACAATATGTTCTGGCCCTAAGCCACTTTTTGATTTTTTATGTAATACCGTTTGTGAGAAACGTTCAAGATCTTTAGGAAGCTGATAATCTTCTGTTTTTTCTTGAGCCCATTCGCCTATTTTTATCAGCCATGTAGGTAGAAAACGAGTACTATAACTTCGTTTATCCACATCTGAATCAGCGATAAGCTTCTCAAAATCCGCTGAGTTTTCTAACCAGGCCGTTTTAACTGACTCAATTAACAAGATTAGCCGCTGATGCCGTTCTTCTAGAGTTTCTACTTGTTTCGGTTGGTTAATAATTAAAGGAATGTCACCTTGCAAGAAAGGTTTAATCTCCGAAAGTAATGCTTCAGGACTAGTCCACAGTGACTGAATGACTTTCGTCATGGAGTAATTCAGAGGATAAAAATGGCGGCGCCAAAAGTCTGCACAAGCTTGTTTTTGAATCGGAAATTCATCTTGAATCATTGTTTGTTCGAACAATACTCCCGACTCAAATGCATTATGAACTAGCATTCTTTGGCAAAAACCATGGATAGTATATATGGCGGCTTCATCCATTTGCCTTTCCGCTACCTGCAACCATTGCGCAGCGAATTTTCTTTGGGATTCCCCCGAAAGCTCAGCTAATAATTCAAGATACTCAGGTTGCGACTCGAAACCAACGCCATTTCTTAAGCAAACTAAGCGCATATCATGAATACGTTGACGAATACGTCCCCGTAACTCATTCGTCGCAGCCTCAGTAAATGTTACAACTAAAATTTCTTCAACACTTAACGGCCTAGGAAACGCATTAACGCCTCCCAGGCCTAATAAAAGCCGCAGATAAAGTATACCAATTGTATATGTTTTACCCGTTCCTGCAGATGCTTCAATTAACCGCTGCCCACGCAGAGGTAAGGAAAAAACATTCAGTAATTGGGACTCTACCTGCACTTTATTCACTCAGCATCTTCCTTTATTGGTAAAATCTTTTGCAACTGAGAAGCTGTTGGGTAAAGCACCCAATCTTTCAGATGAGCATACCCCACTTTAGTATCAACTCCTTGGCCTATAACTTGGGAGCTAACTGCTAACCCCTTATGCTTTATAACTGCATTTTCATAATACTCAATGACTTGTTCTTTCGTTGCTGTCCCTAAAGTTGCAATAACTTTTTCACGAGTATCAAAACTGAAAATATTTCTCGAAAAATCAGATGAATAACGGCCTACTTCCTCATAGAACGTTTGAGGTGGTTGATTCATCTCCATGATAATAGATTGTTTATATTGATTAAATTCATCTATCGGCAGTTTTTTCAGTTTCTCTAATGCTTGAAGATAGAATTGTTGGTAACGAGTATTCAAGTAACTCGGTGTTTTGGCATTACTTTGAATTAAAAAGCCCATTCCCCACTGATCCCCCAGCCCTGCTTTAAAAGCAAATACTGCGTAACCCAGTTGCTCATTGGTTCTTAATTGGTCATAAAACCAAGGCTGAATTACCTTAGAAAGAATACCTGATAATACTGCGCCATCAATGCGGCTATAACCGTCCGGAATAAAGATTTCAGCAAGTGCATTATCTGAGCTATTCCCCTGTTTATGGAAATCTGCTAGGTAATTTTTGTCGATAACTACAATATCACCACGCCACCAATTGGTACCTTCGCTCTTTAATAATTGCTGTGCATCTTTAATAGTTTTAATGCTTTGCGACTCAGTCATATTACCAAAGACCAGCGCTTGTAATGCTGCACTTTTAACTATCATTTCACGGTAGTTAGTGATGTCTTGCAATGAAATTTTATCTAGCTCGGCTAAACGCTGTTCTTGCTCAAAATAAGGTACACTATTAATACGCTGAAGCGGTTGCATCGCTAGCTCATAAGCTTTCGCATTATTAGCAACTTCAATTTGCTCTTTATACCAAGATTTTGCTTGAGCTAATTCTTGTTCCGTTGGCTCAAAATTCAGGTATAGCTTTATCATGGATAAAAAGAGTTCAGGTAAATGTTGGGTGTAACCACTGGCATTTAATTGCAGACCGATTCCCTGAGAAACAGAGACAGACATGCCAGCTACAGATGCCTGATATTGCAGTTCATCCATTTTCAATGAAGCGATATATTGTAATAAAGAGCCCGTTACTTGTTGCTTAGCATCTTTATCACCTTGGTTAGAACGTAATGATAAAGTGATACTCGCCTTTGGCTCATCTGCAAAATATTGACTTGGCATATATAACACTCGTGTATTGCCATCTTGATAGATGAATTCGGGGTGTTTATAAACCTTATCAGCTTTAATTAGTGATAAATTATCAGCAATATACGGGTTTAAAGCAGGCAATTTAAAATTCATTTTAGATTCTAAACTTGCCCAGGTTTTAAATTGTTTTGCTGTGATTTTATTGACCTGATACGGTGCATCGACAAAATAGGCTTTTTTGTTATTCGGTTCATTTGGACTAATAAACCAAATCCTCGCCTCTTGCGCAGTGAGCTCTGATAAACGCTGTTTAATCGCTTCAGGGTCATACTTATCTGCAATGTAATCTGAATCAAGAACATGATTAACAGGAACATCAATCATTTGGTCTGATAACCATTCAATGTAGTTCATATCCCTGACAATTGAACCATAACGGAATGATAAATTAAGAACTTTTGCTATTTCATCAAAGTAACTTTTATTGACCCCATCATTTTTAATTAACTCAAGATAAGAAAAGATAGCTGCAATAATTTCGTCTCTTTCTTGTAACCCTTTATCAGTCAATGTCACATAAATAGAGAATGAACCATAGTTTCTATCTAAATTTGGAGTGGCAGAGGCACTGATACCTTCAGCAAGCCCTTGCGATATTAACCAATCAGCCAATGTTCCGGGGCTTCTATTACCAATTAAGTAACTAATATAGTTGTCACTTTTACTGCGAAAATCTGCCATATTATTTTTAATACTGAATTCAATTTGTATGGCTTTTTGCGGTTGCGCTGGCACATAATGAATAATAATGCCTTTTTCATTATCCGTTACTGCTGGGATATTAACAGCGGGAACACTTGCGTTAAAATTAGGTATACGCCCAAATGTTTCCTGTGCAATATTCGCTAATGATTCGATAGATTGGTCGCCGTAAAGCACTGCATTCATTAGGTTTGCAGAATAATACTGCTTATAAAAACCCACAAGCTCATCTTGTAGTTTGCTATTAGGTTTATCTTTCAGAGTCTCTAAATTTCCCCCCGAAAAACGTGAGTTCGGGTGTAATGGGTTCAATGTTTCAGAACGTACTTGCCATATACGCATCCCGTCACGAGAACGTGCCATTGTAAGTTCTGCATTAACTGCATTACGTTCTCTGTCTGCATTAATCGGGTCTAAAAGTGGCTCAGCTAATGCATCTGCAAGCCTATCCGTCGCTTCTTTTAATGCACCATTTTCAACTTCAAAGTAATAAGCAGTACGATGAGAAGCGGTACTTGCATTATGGCTACCACCGTGTTTTTGCAAAAATTCAGAGAAACTACTTGGCTCTGGGTACTTTTTGGAACCCATTAAAACCATATGCTCTAAATAATGAGCCAGCCCTAATTGGCTATTTGGGTTTTCAATACTACCAACAGGTATCGATACCGCAGCCAATGATTTTGTTGCTTTGGCATCTGATACCAATAAAACCGTCATATCATTACTAAGTTTGATGGCTTTATATTCCCTAGGGTCTCTTTCACTTTTATTTACTGTTTCAGGCAAAACTTGCCAAAGTGGTTGCGCTGCTATTGCTTGACCACCGAAAAAAATTATCAGTAATAAAAATAGATGAGCGATATTTTTGGATAAATATTGCATCCTTTGTTGCTCTCCTGTCATTTCAAGTATTTTGTCATCGGTAATAAAAACCGTTGAGTGTTTGATAACAAAGATTTAATCATCGCATCATCAATGCTTCTACAAGTTCTTGACACATAATCGTCTTCCATCTCACCTTTTTGCATCTGACTTCCTTGTAAGCTTTGGAGCAAAGCAGATAATGCTTTTTGTTGAATTTCTTCACTCGAAAAATCGTACTGTTTTGTCTTTTTATCAAAGCAAGCTTTAACCCAACTCCAACCACTTTGAGAAAGAAGAATTAACGGGGAATTAAACCCTTCACAATAGCCTACGACTAAATCTTGTAGATAAGCCAATGCATCTTCTTTGCTAATAGCAGCAAACTGCCAAATACTATTATCTCTTCCTAGTGCAAGGCTTTCCCCTTCACCAATTTGCGAGTTAAATAGCAAATGTTCCACCCATAGCTGTACCCCATCATTAGCAGTTAAGTAAGCCGGGCGATATCGTACCATTCCTGTTTCATGAATATTTTTCAATAAACCAGTAATTTTTATCCCATTTAACTGAAAATCTAATGGATAATCAAATAGCTGCATATCATATTCTTTAACTTTTTCAGCTAATGGCGATATCTCGTTCAACTGCTGTTCCCAAAAAAGTTGACCAAATTGCCTAGCAGGCAGCTGACCCGATGCTTTTAAAGCAGAATAAAAAGGCTCAATGTTCTTATCTTTGACAAGTAAATCTAAAATTTGATCATTAATTTTATATCGTTGTAATCTACCTAAGTTAAATGGCTCTTCTTCTGGCAGTTCGGTTTCTTCAATAGAAAAATGGACTTTCAAACGCTGTTGAAAAAATGCCCTGATAGGGTGACGATAAAATCGTAATAATTGTTCTAAAGAAATTTCAGTAATGGGCTCTCGAGTTTCAAGTATTGAACAAAATGGTTCATCAACTTTATTTGTTGTTTTTGCGGCAGGTAACCACTCACTCGCAAAACTCTGATAAGGCGTTTCAGGCAAGAAATTTTCTTTTGCGAATGGGACTCTATTATGCTGGATGACCAGATGCTCACTTAATCGTTTAGCGCTTTCATCAATAGTCAAAGTTTCATCACCAACTAAACAAAAGCTTTGGCAAATATAATCAATTAATTCAGTAACTAATACCGATGGATTACAAGGCTGATTATCACGAATAGAAAGCCCAATATAACTAACATAAAGTTGTTTAGATGCTGAATTCAATGCTTCTAAAAACAGATATCTATCATCATCCCGGCGTTTTCGGTCTCCACGCATAGGCTTTTCAGCCATCAAATCAAATCCTAATGGTGGTATATTTCGCGGATAAGCACCATCATTCATCCCCAGTAAGCAGACAACTTTAAATGGTACTGAACGCATTGGCATCAAAGTGCAAAAATTAACGGCTCCAGCCAAGAAACGTTGACTAATTTTTTCATCATCAAAGCGAACTGAAAGTTCATCACGAATTAAACGCAATGGAACTTGTTCTTCATATCCTGAAGTTATCGCATTATCAATGATTTGATGCCACTGTTCTGTTAATAGTGCGAGAACAAGTTCAGTTTCCCCATCAACCATAAAGTAGCTATCAAGTAGTTGCTGACAAAGTTCTTTCCACTCTTCAAGTAGGCGTTCTTGTGCTAATAAAGAGCGCCATTCTCTTAGTGTATTAATTAATAGCGCTAATTTCCCGGCAAGCTGGGCGGCTAAGCCACTACACTCATCATAAGGTAAAATACCATTCCACGGGCCATTTCTGCTATCCATTGCATAGCCAAGCAACATTCTACTTAAGCCAAATTCCCATGTATTTTGCCCTATCACTGGTAAAGCAAAAGAACGTACATTATCGTCATCAAGCCCCCAGCGGATCCCTGATTCATTAACCCAGCGGCGTAATAAACTTAACTCGCTTTCATCAATACCAAAACGTTGAGAAAAAGCAGAAACTTCAAGTAGGCTAAGAACTTGCTCCGTTGAAAAACGACTCTGAGGTAAGTCGAGTAGCATAATAAATGCTTGTAAAATTGGGTGAGCTTGCAGTGCTTTTCTATCTGAAATTGAAAATGGGATATAACGAGTTGATGCCGTATTACCAAAAACAGCCTGAATATAGGGTGCATAGCTGTCAATATCGGCCACCATGACTATCACATCACGCGGTGTTAGCGATGAATCTTGCTCAAAGAGAGAAAGCAAATGATCTTGTAATACCTCGACTTCACGCTGTGCACTATGACATAAATGGAATGTTATCGAATCATCTAGCTCATTGATTGGTCGTTTACCAATACTCGTTTCATAATTTTCTAATGTTGTCCCTAATTGAGCATGGTTTTCGAGATCTAAAATATCCTGCTGAACATTCTCTAATAAATTGGCTCGTTCAGTATCAACATAGGCCGAAATTTCATTCGCACTATCGATTTGAGAAATAAAGTATAGGTTGTCTCGACCTAACCTTCCCCACGAGGCAAGCAGTGGGTTTGCGATATCCTGTTCGCCATTTTCATTAAATAAATTAGGAATATGCTCTTCGAGTTTAAAACGTGAAATTTCATGTTTATCAAGATAATGGCGAAGTTTTCTTTGCTGTAACCTAGCTAAAAACGACGCGCTTTGAATGTCCCCCCAATAATAGCGACAAGGGTTAGTAAACATTAAATGAACATCTGTATGTTCTGCTATTGCATTGATAGCTTGTAGATAAACAGGTGGAAGAGATGAGATACCGCAAATAAAAATACGCTTTGGCAGCAATTTTCCTAAATCAGGGTTCAATGATAATGTATCAATAAAATGTTGATATAAATTAGCTCGATGCCAAGGTGGCTGTTTTAGTTCATTTGAATATTCAACAAGGCACTGCCATAGACGTTTTTGCCATAGTTGATTTTCACTTAGCCCCTCTATTAGTTCATTTTTTTGCCATACTCCAACCCATTGTGGGCGATAAACCAAATATTGGTCAAATAAATCAGCAATCCTACCAGCAAGCTGATGAAGTTTACGTTTATCTGTATCTTCTTGAAGATAATGCTTTAAAGGTTCAAATTCTTCCTCATTAATGACAGTTGGCAATATTGTCATTAGTTTCCATGTCATAGCTTGCTTGGTATAAGCGCTTTCTTTTGGAATATCCGGTAAGACTCGCCTAAACATGTCCCAAATGAACGTTGCTGGTAAGGGATAGCTAATATTTGCAGCAATACCAAACTGCTTAGCAAGTTCGATTTGCAGCCATTGTGACATTCCAGGGCTTTGTACTAAAATTATTTCTTGCTCAAAAGGGTGAGAAAGTGGTTCATTTTTCATTAAATGAGTCATTAGATCTTTTAATAAATCTAATTGATTAGAATGATACACTTGGAACATAGTACTCTCCTGTTGAGCAATACCAACGGCTTAATGAAAATGGCTGTTTTTTTATCGTTAACGATACCATTAACTCAGTACAGTTATCGGCTCGCGGTAAGCGAGTTGTTTGTATTTTCCACTCAGGGTAACGCAAATTTGGATCTATGGAAGAATTTTTCTCCCCTGATATTGGTTCCCCTAACATTGAGCTTTTCTCTAATGTACTATGTAACACTCTAATGGCCGAAGAATTCATATACAATTTATTAAAATTCAATATGATATATTGCGAATAGTTTACCAAAGCTACCAGTGAAATAGCAAAAATAACCACGCCAATCATTGCCTCTACTAATGCAAATCCTTGCTGCTTTGTTTTCATTAGCAAAATCCTTTTTTTATCACTGGGCAATAATCTAACCACCCTTTTTTACGAGAGAAAAACTGTTGCTTATTTGCATCCCATACTACCCATCGATAAACTTTAATATCATTCCCTAAGAGATAATGACTTTGCCCCGACAGCACGAAATCCGCCCCTTTGTAATGTTTTAAGCAACTTTTCCATTGTTGATTTTCCTCTTTCTGGCAAACCCAACGCTTTAATCCTCTATATTGACTATCCCAATGTAATGTTCCCCCCCAAGCAAGAGCTGACTCTGCTTTATTAAAAGCATCGAAATATTTAATTTCCTTATGCAACTCATCCCGAGCTCGTTCTTGGAAAAAATGCACCGATTTAATCAATAATGTGCCTATTGTGATAAAAATAATAACCATAAGCAGAGAAACGTTTCCCTGTTGTTGCTCTATATTCTTCATAGATTTCTAACTAAGACCGCTATTCGGTAATTAAATGTTTGATTAGGTAATAACTCTGTTTTAAGGCTTATTTCCATTTCAAGTAATTGGGTATTTTCCCGCCAATCAAATGCTAATTTTTTAACTTTGATTAGCTTCTCATCAAATAATGATTGCCAACGAGTCCCATCACAATTTCGGACATTTCGATTAGACTCTAATTTTTCATTATTTAACCGATAACCAAAATAATCAGAATCTTTAGATTTGGATTTAATATCTTCCCACCTACCCGATAAATCTTGGTCATAAGCAAAAATAATGCACGAGTTATTCCCTTTGCTTAAAAATTTTGATGTGATTTTTAAAGGTTCTTCACCACAATTTAGGCTACTACAGTAACCTATCCTTCTAAAATCTTTTTCCATATTTATCAATGTTTGCCTTATATCCTTGTCTATTTGGTATTGAATGTAAGTTCGATAGGTTTGCTTAAATAATGTAGGAATAGCACTCATCGCTGATACACAAACAATGCTACTGATAGCCATTGCCATTAATATTTCAATGAGTGTAAATCCCTGCTGTTTTTTTAATTTATCGTTATTTAAGGGATTCAACATTTAGGTACCCCTGTCATTTTTTTATGACTACAGCTTCTAATACGGCCTAATGAAGAAATATAAATTGTGATTTGCTGATTCTGATTTTTTAGCTCTATGCTAAAAGCACGGATCGTTCCCTGCTTACCATATAGCTGAATTGAAGTACGGCTTGCTTTACTAAGTTCTATTCCTTGGTGCCTTTTTGCTGTTAACTTGCCAACCTCTTGCTTGCTGTTCGCATCTTTAACATCAAGCTGCCAATCATTTCTACCAGCCTTAACGGATAATATTTGATACCTATTTAAATAGACACCTTCTGTCATTTGGCTATAAATAAACTCAGATACTTGCCTAGCCGCATCGATTAACCGCTGCCTTTCTACTTGCTGTTGCCATTGATATAAACCAGAAAAAATAACAAAAGAACAAATAAATAAAACAGTCATAATCTCAATTAAGGTGAAACCACGCTGCGTTGTATTTAATTCAACTTTCATTTTGTTGTGACCCCACTTTTTATATGCAAGACAGAGATTGCCAAAAAAAATCTGTCTAGCGAGGTTTGTCATTACAAACTGCATAACGCTTCGCAACAAAATAAATAAATGCATAACAATACAAGTCAATTTGCGAGCTGCTTCGCAAAGAAATAGTTAATTCAAAATAAATGTAAGAAAGTAAATTAATTATGAACCAAGATAAAATTCATTAAGAAAGATGGGATAGATAAAGGAGGAAAATTGATGATAAGTTAAAAAACGATAATAAGATGGTTTTCCGATAAAACCATCTTAGTAAACAATTTATTCGCTAATCAAACAGTAAACGGATATTTGATAGCCTCATGGCACTGGTACCCTTCGAGAGTAAAATCATCCGAAGTCACCCATGTTTCGAGGTCTTCTAATGACTGAATTTTGGGGTTAATAAACAATGAAGGGGAAGCAAACGGCTCACGTTTTAGTTGGACATCACGCATTAAAGGCAGTTGGTTTTCATAAATATGTGCATTCACAATTTTATGGTAAGCCTTACCTGCTTTATGGCCTGAAATACGAGCCATAAGAGCTAGCAAAACAAAACATTGTACTTGGTTGAAATTTAAACCAAGCGGTACATCACAGCTACGTTGGTAAGATGTTAAATGTAGGGTATCACCTAGCAATGAAAAAGTATGAGTATGCATGCAGGGACGCAAGCAACCCATTTCAAATTCACCAGGGTTATAGAAAGTGATAATTTCTGCGCGGTCATCAATTCCATTTTTTAAGTTATTGACGACTTTTTTCAGCTGATCTAAATGTGTTCCATCTGGGCGTTGCCATGAGCGCCCTTGAACACCATATACGCGGCCCATATCATCCTCACCTTTGCGATAAGGGTTATTCAGCCATGCTTGGTTCTCATTTGCATTGGCATTCCATGTATTACAACCAATTTCACGAAATTGAGCCGCATTGTCGTAGCCACGTAGATAACCAAGAAGCTCAGCTATCGCCGCTTTATAAAAGCTTTTACGAGTCGTAATCAAGGGGAATTGATTATTGCCCACATCATATTCAAGGTCAGCGTTAATAACGGTTAAACAACGAACGCCTGTTCGTTTATTTTCAACCCATTGCCCTTCATCAATAATACGTTGGCATAAATCAAGATACGGCTTCATAGTGACTCTCTTTTAAAAAAATAACTTAAGTGGCTAACCTTTGTCTCGTTGTACTTCATTGCTTTATTTACAAAATAGTTATATTCAACAGACTAAGTTAGCCCCAATAATTGTATTTATTAACTCTTTGTAGGCTCTTTTAGTGGCTTATGGGCTGGCACATTTTTGCCATATTTGTAAGCCCAAACAATCATCAGAACGCCAATAATAATCATCGGAATTGATAGAATTTGTCCCATACTAATACCACCAAATAAACCAAGCTGTGCGTCTGGTTGCCTAAAGAATTCAACAATAATCCTAAATGCACCATAACCAATCAAGAATAACCCGGAAACACTCCCCATTGGACGAGGTTTACGCACAAATAAGTTCAAAATAAGGAACAGAACAACTCCCTCTAAGAACATTTCATAAAGCTGTGATGGGTGTCTAGGTAGCACACCATACTGCTCTAATATGGGTAATAACGAAGGGTCCTGTGCGGCAAGTTGAATATCTTCACTGCGTGAATGTGGGAATAAAAATGCCCATGGCGTATCGAGTGTTACTCGTCCCCATAGCTCCCCATTAATAAAGTTCCCAATACGGCCCATGCCTAAGCCAAATGGGATCAATGGTGCAACAAAGTCAGATACTTGCAGGAAACGACGGCGAGTACGGTGAGCAAACCACATCATGGCACATATCACACCGATTAGGCCGCCATGGAAGGACATGCCACCATCCCAAACCTTAAATAGATATAAAGGATCGTCAAGAAAAACAGGGAGATTATAAAAGAAAACGTAACCTAACCGACCACCGACAAATACGCCAACAAAGCCAACATACAGCAAGTTTTCTACTTCGTTTTTTGTCCAGCCACTATTGGGTTTTGCAGCGCGACGCCCTGCTAGCCAAAGGGCAAAAACAAAGCCAACAAGGTACATAAAGCCATACCAGTGTAACGATACTGGCCCAATCGAGAACATAACAGGATCTATTTCCGGAAATGCTAAGTAGTTGTTACTCATTGTTCCCCACTTTTTAATCATTAAGCCAACTACTCGTCGACTATTACATATTCAACAGGCTTCAATTTGTGAAGCCCCTGAAGCATACAACAAAAAGTATAGTCATTTATACTTGATATTTTTCAAACTAAACCAAATTAAATACTTACATCTTGTTGTAAGTTAAATCCCACCACGTACAAAACCGCCTAAATGGTGTTGCTCCATAAATTCACTCGCCTCTAGCCTGACACTATCACTCGTTTCCGCAGCCAATAACTTAGGTACTAACTGCGACATCAAGGCTGGGTCAAGCTGGCGGATTAAATATTTCATGCGAGGAACACTACGCCCACTCATACTTAAGGAGCGATATCCTAGAGCAATTAATACCATTGCGCTGAGTGGCTGCCCTGCCATTTCCCCACAAACACATACAGGGAGTTGAAGGCGTTGGCACTCTTCACTTACTTTTGCTAAAAAGCGCACAATTGAGGGATGAAGATTATCATATAGCGCCGCTACATGGGTGTTATTACGGTCAACAGCAAGTAAATATTGTGTAAAGTCATTAGTCCCGATAGAGATAAAATCAACGCGTTTTTTTATTTCCGGTAATAGAAATAGCAAAGAAGGAACTTCAAGCATAATACCAATTTGGGGCATCTCAACTGGCATTTTTAATAAAAAACTCACTTCGTCCCTTGCTCTTTTTATCAGCAAAATTGCTTCGTCTATCTCATTAACACTGGTCACCATCGGTAATAAAATACGTAAATTACCTGAAAACATATTCGCCCGTAACATAGCCCTTAGCTGGATTAAAAAAATCTCGGGCTGGTCCAGCATGATGCGAATACCGCGCCAGCCTAAGCTTGGGTTTTCTTCGCTAATTGGCATGTATGGCAACTGTTTGTCCGCCCCTATATCAAGGGTTCTTAACACTACAGGCTTGGTAGGGAAAAGTTGTAAAACTTCTTTATAGAGTTGTTTTTGCTCATCTTCCGAGGGAAAACCATTGTGCAACATAAAAGGCAGTTCAGTACGATACAGGCCAACGCCATCAACCCCTGTGTTAATCTGTTGCTCGTAGCGCGGACTTAAGCCTGCATTAAGGTAAATATGAACTTGTTCGCCGCCTTTAAGTGCTGCATCTTGTTCAAGAGTTCCTTCCGCTAAGCGACTAATAACATTTTCTTCTTCAATGATTTGCTGGTATTCCTGAACAATTAAATTTTCAGGTTCAATAAAGAGCTCACCACGGTAACCATCTAATATTAAATGGCGGTTATGTAATAACGAAGGCTCAATATCCGCCCCCATAATCGCAGGAATTCCCATAGCTCTGATTAAGATAGCTGAATGAGAATGCGTTGCTCCGTCACGCACAACTACACCGGCAAGTTGTTCAATAGGTAACTCAGCCAATACACTAGCACTTAATTCATCAGCAACTAAAATAAAACGTTCTGGCCATTGCTCATTTGCGGTAAGTGAATCATCAAGATGAAATAATAAGCGTTGACCTAATGCTTTTAAATCGGCCCCTCTTTCCCTTAAATAAAGGTCACGCAGGCGAGAAAACTGCTCTACATAATTTTCAATAACTGTTTTAACTGCCCATTCAGCAGTTGCGTTATCATTGATGGCGGCAAACAGATGTTTTTTTAGCTGTGGGTCACTCAGTAAATGATTGTAGAGATCAAATATCGCCGCACTTTCTTTTGCTGAGCTCGCCATAAAACGTTTACTAATACGACGACATTCCGCTGTAGCACTTTCGAGGGCGGCGACAAGGCGTTGTTTTTCTTTGTCGATATCAATAGCGCTTGCTTGAAAAATACTATCTAAAGAAGGTTGGGAACTATCTTGCCATCCATAAGCCATTGCAATTCCTTGTGATACAGGAATCGCTTTAATTCTATTTTGCCGATATTGCCCAAAAATACCTTTTGCTTGTGCTTGCGACAAAATCACGGCGAGTTGCATCGACAACGTTACCATGAAAGATTCTTCGGTTTCATTAAACAGCCGTTTTTCCCGTTGCTGTACGACCAGCACGCCTAATAATTGGCGACGGTATACCACGGGAACACCTAAGAAAGCTTTTAATTGTTCTTCTTTAAGCTGAGGCAGGAATTTATATTGAGGATGTTCACGAATATCGGCTAGATTGAGCATCTCAGACTGGCGCCCTACGGCCCCTACGACACCTTCATCAAAACCTAGACGAATAGCAATCCCGCTAGGTTTTTTTAACCCGCGGGTTGCCATTAAGTAATAGCATTGGCGAGGGTGATCAGCTAAATAAATAGAACAAACGTCTGTTCTCATTGCTTTGCAGGTCTCATTCACCAACACTTCTAGCGCATCAGTCAAACTTGTCGCCATTGCAACTTTTTCGACAATTTCACGTAAACGCGTCAACATAGGCTACTTTGCTCCACGCCTACGGTTATTAAAAGAGGGCCGTTGTGGTAATTTTTGTTCCTGTAAAGGCATAACTACGGGAGCGAATTCTTTCATGACACGCCGATAAACTTCACGTTTAAAAGAAACCACCTGCCTAACAGGATACCAATAACTGACCCATCGCCAGCCATCAAATTCTGGCGATTTACTGCGCTGCACGTTTATATCGGCATCATTGCATTGAAGTTGAAGTAAAAACCAACGCTGTTTCTGCCCAATACAAACAGGTTTTGTATCCCAACGCACCAAACGCTTGGGTAATTTGTAACGTAACCAATTACGGGTAGATGCCAATAACCTGACATCTTTACGCTGTAGCCCGACTTCTTCGTATAGCTCACGATACATCGCCTGTTCCGGCGATTCCCCAGGATTGATGCCTCCTTGAGGAAACTGCCATGAGTGCTGACCATAGCGGCGGGCCCATAAAACTTGCCCTTGCCGATTACAAATTACAATTCCTACATTCGGGCGGTAGCCATCATCATCAATCACAGACTACCTCAATAACCAAATTTGAAAGATGCCTAATTGTTTCACACATACCTAAACTGGTAAACCTATATCAATACAGTTTGCAGATATGTCTGAAGTCACTACAATAGTGAACATCTCAACGGGGTGCCGAACTTATTTCGGCTGAGAAATAACCCGTAGAACCTGATCCGGTTAATACCGGCGTAGGGATTTGAGCCTCCGTCTGCATATCTGCACCGGTTTCTCCTCAAATCCTGTGTCACTATCTTTTAGCGCAGGAAAAAGCATGTTTAAAAACAAAATTATAGCATCGTTCTTTACCTTTGGTGCACTCAGTTTAAGTCAATTAGCATGGGCGGATAAACCAACGCTTACTGTTTATACCTACGATTCCTTTGCCGCAGAGTGGGGTCCAGGACCACAAATTAAAAAAAATTTCGAAGCGCAGTGCGATTGTGAATTAAAAATAGTGGCGCTGGGGGATGGTGTAGCCCTGCTAAACAGACTCAGAATGGAAGGAAAAAATAGCAAAGCAGATGTGATTTTAGGATTAGATAATAATTTATTAGATTCTGCTGAAAAAACAGGCCTGTTTGCTCCTGCCGACATTAATACCAGTGCATTGAAGCTGCCTATTTCGTGGGATAGCTCAACATTCATTCCTTATGACTATGGCTATTTCGCATTCATATATGACACTAATAAAATTAAACAACCACCAACAAGTATGGATGCATTATTAAATAGTGAAAATAATTGGAAAATTATTTACCAAGATCCTCGAACCAGTACGCCCGGACTTGGCTTAATGCTGTGGATTGAAAAACTGTATGGCGACAAGTCTGCGGATGCATGGCAAAAAATGGCAGGCAAAACACTCACCGTAACTAAAGGTTGGAGTGAAGCTTATGGCCTGTTCTTAAAAGGGGAAGGTGATTTTGTACTCAGTTATACCTCATCGCCGGGTTATCAAATGCTTAATGACCAAAAAGATAACTATGCTGCGGCATTATTTAATGAGGGTCACTATATGCAAGTTGAGGTGGCAGCAAGGCTGAAAAATAGCCCACAGCCGGAGCTTGCCAAGCAGTTCTTGCAGTTTGTCTTAACGCCTGAATTCCAAAATACCTTGCCAACAACAAACTGGATGTATCCGGTCATTGATATTCCCTTACCTGAGGTATACAACCAGTTACCTCTACCTGAAAAAGCCTTACAATTTAGTTCTCAAGAAGTGGCCAAAGAACGCCAAAATTGGACTCGTTTATGGCAAACCGCCGTCAGTCGCTAATTAATTTGTCTCTACTACCGGGGGCGTTGGCCTCCGGATTACTGATTACGGTTGCACTTATTAGTTTTGGTGCACTGTGGTTTTTTGCACCTGAAATTTCAATGACTGACATTATTAGCGATAGCTATTTGTGGCATGTGATTGGCTTTACTTTCTGGCAGGCTTTTTTATCCGCTATTTTTTCTGTAATCCCTGCTATTTTTCTTGCAAGAGCACTACACCGCCGTCGTTTTTTTGGGCGAACCCTATTTTTACGCTTATGTGCAATGACGTTGGTTCTTCCGGTGTTAGTTGCCGTATTTGGTATTTTATCAGTTTACGGGCAAACGGGTTGGCTGGCTAAACTTTGTCAATTACTGGGATTTAATTACACCTTTTCACCTTATGGCCTAAAAGGCATTTTGTTAGCGCATGTATTTTTTAACATGCCACTGGCAACACGTATGCTATTGCAATCTTTAGAGAATATCGCTATTGAGCAACGGCAGATTGCAGCACAACTGAGGTTTAATGAGTGGCAGCAATTCACTATTTTAGAATGGCCCTATTTACGGCGGCAAATATTACCCACTGCCGCATTAATTTTCATGCTGTGCTTTGCCAGCTTTGCGACGGTTCTCGCTCTGGGAGGCGGCCCGGCAGCAACCACCATCGAATTGGCTATTTACCAAGCACTTAATTATGATTTTGATTTAGGACGAGCCACCCTTTTGGCGCTCATCCAGCTGTTTTTCTGTGTCGGTTTAATGTTTATCTGCCATAGAGTAAATAGTGTATTTTCAGTGGGGTTTAGCCAACAAGCGCAATGGGTTGACCCCGCTGATAACGCATTTCGTCGTATTCGTGACCTGCTGCTCATTGTCGCTGCCATGTTATTGCTACTTCCCCCACTATTCGCGGTTATTTTCGATGGGTTAAATGGGCAACTTTGGGCGGTATTGCAGCAACCCGCCTTATGGCAAGCCACGGCAACCTCTGTGTTTATTGCACTGTGTGCTGGTACTGTCTGCGTGGTACTTACCTTAATGTTGTTATGGAGCAGCCGTGAATTGCGCTTACGCCAAGCGGCTCGTCTAGGGCAAGCCTTAGAACTTAGTGGGTTAATTATTTTAGCCATGCCCGGTATCGTGCTCGCGACAGGTTTTTTTATCTTTTTTAATGAAACGGTAGGCTTACCTGAATCCCCTTACCCATTAGTTATCATGACTAATGCTTTGTTAGCCATTCCCTATGCGTTAAAAGTATTAGAAAACCCTATGCGAGACAGCGCTGAACGCTATAACCCATTGTGCCAATCACTTGGCATTTCTGGTTTTAATCGTTTCCGAATTATTGAACTTAAAGCATTACGCAAACCTATTTTCCAAGCTCTCGCATTTGCTTGTGTTATCTCAATTGGTGATTTTGGTGTTGTCGCGTTATTTGGCAATGATAACTTCCGCACACTCCCTTATTATCTTTATCAGCAAATAGGGGCTTACCGGTCAAACGATGGGGCTGTTACGGCCATGTTATTGTTATTACTTTGCTTTTGCTTATTTAGCTTGATTGAACGTATCTCAGGAAAACACCATGATTAAATTGACTCAGCTAGATTACCAATACGACAACCTGACAATGTCATTTGATTTTTCTGTTCAGTCCGGTGAGTCTGTGGCAGTTATGGGGCCAAGTGGTGCAGGGAAAAGTACGCTATTAAGCTTGATTAGCGGCTTTCAATTTCCCAAAAGCGGTACAATTGCGCTCAATGGCGAAGACCATACTTTTAGCCCTCCGGCTAAGCGCCCTGTTTCTATGTTATTTCAAGAAAATAATTTATTTTCACACCTGACAATCCGGCAAAACATTGGTCTTGGACTGCAACCCAATTTACGTCTGAATAAAACGCAAATTCAGCGAGTTGAGCAAATGGCGAGCCGTGTCAGCCTGAGTGAATGTTTAGATAGGTTACCGGCACAACTGTCGGGGGGGCAACGTCAACGCGCGGCATTAGCACGCTGCATGATCCGCAATCAACCAATTTTATTACTTGATGAGCCTTTTTCAGCTCTCGACCCTGCATTACGCCGAGAAATGCTGCTATTACTCAGGGAAATTTGTGCAGAAAAATCAATCACATTGTTAATGGTTTCGCATAATGTTGATGATGCTTTACAAATTGCCCCGCGGACACTGGTTATTGCAGAAGGGAATATTGCCTACGATGGTGATACTCAATACCTATTACAGGGACAAAGCGCTGCGTCTGCTTTACTGAGTATCACAAGCGTTTCCAATAATTAGCACTGTATAAATTCACACTATTCGCGTATATTTATCGTAACTATTTTTTATGCAAGTTTTATGCGAGTAGCCTAATGACCCAACTTATCGCTCCAGCAGAAAGAGGCTTTATTCTTAGCCGTCACTGGAAAGACACCCGCCACGGTGTTGAGGTCTCTTATTGGCTACTCACTGATAACCAACCTCAAAAGGTCACTGTTCCCTATCAAAAAGCCATTGGTTTTTTAGCTGAATCTCAATTCCCTCAAGTAAAACATCTATTAGATGAACAACCCAATATTACCTACCGGCTCCTTGGATTAATTGATTTTAAACGCGAAAAAGTCTATGCGATTTATTGCCAGCAATATCGACAATTACAGAATCTTGAAAAAAGCTGCAACGAATTGGGTGTCGAATTATTAGAAACAGATATTCGCCCAAGTGAACGGTATCTAATGGAGCGCTTTATCGCGGCCTCTGTCTGGTTTTCTCGAAATCAGCAAGGGGAGTTTCAACTAAAACCTTGCGAAGGCTACCGCCCCTTAGTCAAAGCTGTTTCCCTTGATATCGAAACCAGCCAACATGGTGAACTCTATTCTATAGGGCTGTCTGGCTGTGGTGACAATGTGGTATTTATGTTAGGGCCAGAACAAGGGCCTGCATTGAGCTCTGAACATCGCTTAATCTATGTGAATAGCCGCCCGCAATTACTTCATAAGCTCAATGAATGGCTTCACCAATACGACCCTGATGCCATCATTGGTTGGAACCTAATCCAATTCGACTTACAAGTATTACAAAAGCATGCTGAGCGTTATGGCATCCCATTATTGTTTGGTCGACAAAACAAAAAATTGGAGTGGCGAGAGCATGGCTTTAAGCAAGGGGTATTTTTTGCCGCTGCTGAAGGCCGGTTAATTATTGATGGTATTGATGCATTAAAAGCAGCAACATGGAGTTTTTCATCATTTAGTTTAGAGTTTGTCGCTCAAGAACTCCTTGGCGAAGGTAAAGCGATTGATACCCCTTATGACCGAATGGATGAAATCAACCGCCGCTTTGCTCACGATAAACCCGCTCTAGCACACTACAATATTCAAGATTGTATTTTAGTCCATCGGATCTTTGAAAAAACCGATTTAATGGCTTTCTTGCAAGAACGTTCAACAGTAACTGGCCTTGCTGTTGATAAAATGGGCGGATCTGTCGCAGCATTCTCACACCTTTATATTCCCCGTCTACACCGCCTTGGCTTTGTCGCGCCCAACCTGACGGAACATAAAATGCAACTGAACCCCGGGGGCTTTGTCATGGACTCCCAACCTGGGCTATATGACTCCGTATTAGTTTTGGATTATAAAAGCCTATATCCTTCAATTATTAGAACTTTTCTCATCGACCCTGCGGGTATGATTGAAGGATTAGCGCATCCAGACCTTGAATATTCTGTTCCTGGTTTTCGCCAAGCTTGGTTTTCTCGTACAACCCACTGTTTACCCGATATTGTCAGCCATATCTGGCAAGAACGGGATAAAGCCAAAAAAGAACATAATGCGCCACTATCCCAGGCGTTGAAAATTATTATGAACGCATTTGCTGGGGTACTAGGCGCTGAAGGGTGCCGTTTTTTTGACCCAAGACTGACTGCATCAATCACCATGCGTGGCCATGAAATTATGCGTACAACCAAACGTTTGATTGAGTCACAGGGTTACCAAGTTATTTATGGGGATACCGACTCCACATTTGTATGGTTACGAGACGCCCACAATGAAGAGCAAGCGCAAAAAATTGGCTTTGCTTTACGTGATTACGTGAATAGCTGGTGGAAAAAACATTTAGCTGAAGAATGGCAATTAGAGGGGGTTTTAGAACTTGAATATGAAACCCATTACCGCCGATTTTTGATGCCAACGGTACGTGGTGCTGAAATGGGGAGTAAAAAACGCTATGCAGGGCTGAGTAAAGACACCATGGTATTTAGAGGGCTGGAAACCATTCGCTCGGACTGGACTCCCTTAGCACAAATATTCCAAAAAGAGCTCTATACCCGTATTTTTTATCGCCAACCTTACCGTGAATATATTCGTGAATATGTGCAAAATATTCGTTCAGGCCAATATGATGACCGTTTAGTTTACCGTAAACGCCTGCGCCGAAAATTGACTGATTACCAAAAAAATGTTCCTCCGCATGTTCGAGCTGCTCGTACCGCTGATGACTATAATTTAAAATTACAGCGCCCTTTGCAATATCAAAATGGTGGTTGGATAAACTATATTATCACTCAGGCAGGGCCTGAACCGCTGGAAATCATCACGGCAAAACCGGATTACGAACATTATATTTCCAAGCAAATCAAACCAATAGCAGATGCTATCTTGCCTTTCTTACAAGATGACTTTGATACCCTGCTAACTGGGCAAATTACCCTGTTGTTTTAAAATTTATTCTACCTTTGATGTTTTTTTAACAGGTGACGATAGCCTTCGGTTGAATTAATATATCGCCCCTTTGGTGTCTCGCACGTCTGGCTACACAAATTATGCGTGATAATCAACAATACTCATTATAATTCAAATAGACTGACTCATTGTCTCGGCCACAAGCCCAGCAAACGCCTTAGTGCTCACTTTGCTGCAATTTGAATAATTAAATGTGTATAATTAATCATCAGGTAACGACTATTTTTAAAATAATTCGAACTCTTCCTTGTGTAACTATTAATGAGCTACACCAACACTGGGCGAAGACACTGATAAAAATTGTCTTAAAAAATCTAAAAAATAAACTCTCAATTTTATGGAATTAAGTTAAATCTATGCCATTTACTCTTGGTCAACGCTGGATCAGCGATACAGAAAGCGAACTTGGATTAGGTGCCGTCGTGGCAATTGATGCCCGAATGGTAACGTTGCTTTTTCCTGCTAGTGGCGAAAACCGCCTTTACTCTAGCAGTGATGCCCCTATTACCCGAGTGATGTTTAATGAAGGTGATACCATTACCAGCCACGAAGGCTGGCAACTTCAAGTTGAAAGCATTGAAGAAGATAAAGGATTATTGACTTACATCGGCACACGTTTAGATACGCAAGAAACCGGTGTGAGCCTTAGAGAAGTGTTCCTCGACAGCAAGCTCACATTCAATAAGCCGCAAGATCGTCTATTTGCTGGGCAAATTGACCGTATGGACCGTTTCGCTTTACGCTTTCGTGCGCGCAAATTCCAAAGCGAGCAAGTCAAACATCAAGCGACAGGCCTACGCGGTATTCGTGCAAGTCTGATCCCACACCAATTACATATTGCCAATGAAGTGGGAAAACGCCACCATCCGCGTGTATTACTCGCTGACGAAGTCGGCTTAGGTAAAACCATTGAAGCGGGGATGATTATCCACCAGCAATTAATGGCAGGCCGTGCAGAGCGCGTCTTAGTTATTGTTCCTGATAGCTTACAGCACCAATGGCTGGTTGAGATGCTACGCCGCTTTAATCTGCGTTTTTCTTTATTTGATGATAGCCGTTACAGTGAAGCACAGCATGATAGTGATAACCCATTTGAAACAGAACAACTCGTTCTGTGTTCACTGGATTTCGTCCGTCGTAACAAGCAGCGTTTTGACCAATTAGTTGAAGCGGGCTGGGATATGATGGTCGTCGACGAAGCTCATCACTTACAGTGGAGTGAGACCGCCCCGAGCCGCGAATATCAAGTTATTGAAACATTAGCTGAAAATATTCCTTCTATTTTGCTATTAACGGCAACACCAGAGCAACTTGGCCAAGAAAGCCACTTCGCTCGCTTGCGTTTACTTGACCCTAGCCGTTTTCATGATTACCAAGACTTTATTGCTGAGCAAGAAAACTACCGTCCTGTTGCTGATGCGGTTTCACTGTTGCTGTCGGGTGACAAACTGACTAATGACCAGCAAAATTTACTTAACGAATTAATCAAAGAACAAGATATCGAACCACTGCTAAAGGCTGCAAATCTTGAAGGTGAAGATGGCAATGCTGCGCGCCAAGAGCTGATCAACATGTTAATGGACCGCCATGGTACTAGCCGCCTGTTGTTCAGAAATACCCGAAATGGCGTCAAAGGCTTCCCTCGTCGTGAATTACATTCGTTAAAAATGCCATTGCCCACCCAATACCAAACCGCAATTAAAGTGGCTGGTATCATGGGCAGTAAAAAAGACGTTGAAACACGTGCAAAAGAAATGCTCTACCCTGAGCAAATTTACCAAGAGTTCGAAGGTGAAAACGCCACGTGGTGGAACTTTGACCCGCGGGTTGAGTGGTTAATGGGCTTTTTGACCGCAAACCGCCATGAAAAAGTGTTAGTGATCTGCGCGAAAGCCGCAACTGCACTACAATTGGAGCAAGTGTTACGTGAACGCGAAGCGATTCGTGCTGCCGTGTTCCACGAAGGGTTATCGTTATTAGAACGTGACCGAGCTGCTGCCTATTTTGCATCTCAAGAAGAAGGCGCGCAGGTTCTATTATGTTCTGAAATCGGTTCTGAAGGGCGTAACTTCCAATTTGCTAACCAGTTGGTGATGTTCGACCTGCCGTTTAATCCAGACTTACTTGAGCAACGTATCGGCCGTTTAGACCGTATTGGACAAAGCCGTGATATCAGCATTCATGTGCCTTATTTAGAAAATACCGCACAATCTGTGTTGATCCGCTGGTATCACGAAGGCTTAGATGCCTTTGAACATACCTGCCCAACAGGCCGAGCTATCTACGATAAATACTACCAACCATTACTGCAATTTATGGCTGAACCGACAGTCACAGAAGGTTTTGATGATTTTATTAAAACCTGCCGTGCAGAGCATGACAGCTTGAAATTACAATTGGAACAAGGCCGTGACCGTTTGCTTGAAATGCATTCAAACGGTGGCGAGTCTGGCAATCTGTTGGCTGAAGAAATTGGTGAAGGTGATAACGATACCGAATTGGTTAACTTTGCACTCAATCTTTTTGATATTGTCGGTATTAATCAAGAAGATAAAAGTGATAACCTGATTATCCTCACACCTTCAGACCATATGTTAGTACCTGATTTCCCAGGACTTCCTCAAGATGGTTGCACCATCACGTTTGATAGAGAGCAAGCACTTTCTCGTGAAGATACGCAATTTATCAGCTGGGAGCACCCTATTATTCGTAATGGTTTAGATTTAGTGCTATCTGGCGATACCGGCAGCTGTGCGGTTTCTTTATTGAAAAACAAAGCGCTGCCTGTTGGCACCTTATTGACTGAACTGATTTACGTTGTGGAAGCTCAAGCACCTAAGAACCTGCAAATTAGCCGTTTCTTACCCGCAACTCCGGTACGCTTATTAATTGATTTAAAAGGTAATAACTTATCATCTCAAGTTGAGTTTGAAAGTTTTAACCGCCAATTAAATGCCATTAACCGCCATATGGCAAGCAAACTGGTCAATGCAGTACAAAATGAGGTTCATTCGGTATTACGCTTATCTGAGCCAATGATCGAAAAAGAAGCCAACGCATTGATAGAGAATGCAAAAGAAGCGGCTGATAAGGCGCTAACGTTGGAGCTTTCTCGTTTAGAAGCACTAAAAGCGGTCAACCCAAATATCCGTGATGAAGAACTTGATATTATTGAGGAAGAACGCCAACAACTGATGACTAATATCGACCAAGCTACATGGCGACTAGATGCGATTCGTTTAGTTGTGGTAACTCATCAGTAGCCGACTTGCTGTGAGTACGCTGTCGCTCATTCAAATAGCTTATTATTAGTAATTTGAATTATAGTAAGCGTAAACTAAAATAGTCACTTATTTCTCCCTCATCTGAGGGAGAAATTATTTAAAAGCTTCGGAGTTACACACGTTATGATGGAACCCTACCAACCTGCTGTTGAACCTTGGTTGCATATACTTTACCAAGATGCTCACATCATTGTGGTGAATAAACCTAGCGGGTTACTCTCTGTTCCCGGAAAAGCGCCAGAGCATCATGACAGCATTATGAGCCGTGTTCAGCGTGATTTTCCCGCCGCTGAATCCGTACATCGGTTAGATATGGCGACAAGTGGCGTCATGGTTGTGGCACTGCACAAAAAAGCTGAACGCGAACTTAAACGCCAATTTAGAGAGCGTGAGCCGAAAAAATTCTATATTGCTCGTGTTTGGGGTCATTTAGAAAAAGAAGAAGGCTTGGTTGATTTGCCGCTAATTTGTGATTGGCCAAACCGCCCTAAGCAAAAAGTGTGTTTCGAAACAGGGAAATCAGCACAAACCGAGTACCAAGTTTTACAATATGAAGAACAAGCCACTCGCGTAAAGCTTTCCCCTATTACGGGTCGTTCGCACCAACTTAGAGTCCATATGTTAGCGTTAGGTCACCCTATCCTTGGTGATCGCTTCTATGCTCACGATGAGGCCAAAGCGCTAGCTACTCGCTTACAATTACATGCTCAGGAATTATACATCACCCACCCTGAATACGGCACGCCAATGCATTTTACCTGCCCACCGGATTTTTAACGGTCTCTAATCGATTGATTAGATTTCAATATTACCAGTGCAGAAATTAACTCACTCTATTTTTGCGCTGATTATTTTCCCGTTTGTTTTTACCCTAAGAACATACATAACTATGTAACTAGGGTTCGCGAGCGCAGCCAACAAAGCGAGATTTTTTGGTTTTTCTTCGTTAACCTGATTTCCCCTAAATAGTTCGTGTTGCAGCTAGGCGGCAAGAGAGCAAATCCTTAGGAGCGTAGATAACTACGTGACTAGGGTTCATGAATGAAGACAACAAAGCGAGATTTTTTGGTTTTTCTTCGTTAGCCTGATTTCCCCTAAATAGTTCGTGATGCAGCTAGGCGGCAAGAGAGCGAATTCCTAGGAGCATACAGTAGTATGTGACTAGGGTTCGCGAGCGCAGCCAACAACGCTGCGGCGCGAAATATGACGGGGAAATTTATTTGAAGCCGAGCTCCTTCTTGACTAAGTCATAAGCTGCTTGGATTGATTGCGCTTTCTGCTTCGCTATTTCCATCATTTCTGGCGGCAAACCTTTCGCAACCAATTTATCTGGGTGATGTTCGCTCATTAATTTACGATAGGCACGCTTAATTTTTGTTGGGTCATCACTCGGGGACACACCAAGGACTTTACAAGCATCTTCAAGGGTTGGGCCATTCGATTGCTGATAATACCCTCCTGATTGCTGCTGAGAGTACCCTTGGCCAAATTGGCGACCACTTTGGATCATATCCAAGAACTGTTCAAACTGAACCTTAGAAATACCTAACTCTTCAGCAATGATAAACAGCACTTTTCTTTCGTTTGGGTGTAGCTGCCCATCTGCAAAAGCTGCCTGTAATTGAATTTCCAGAAACATCTGAATCAAGTCAAAACGGCCATAACAGGCCATACGTAATTGTTTTAATACATCACGTAATGGAAAGTTAGGGGATTTGCCTTCTCTAAATGCTTGTTGAGCCGCTTTTCGTGTTTCTCCGTGTAATTGCATTCTGTCCATTAAATTGGTTGCAAGCTGAATATCTGTCTCGGTTACACGGCCTTTGGACTTCGTTAAATGCCCCAAAATTTGGAAAGTGCTAGCAAAGAAAATAATTTGGCGATCACGCTTATTCATTCTCCCTGCAAATTTACGTTGAATCGATGCTTTATCAAAACCATGCCCAATAATTAACCCAATTAGCGCCCCCCAAAAACCCAATCCAGAGACGATTGCGAGTATAACGCCAATAATTTTGCCCCAATAGTGCATATATCCCTCAATTCTTCAATGCTCAAAATGCAATTTTGCATTATCATACTATTCATTCAGCTCTATGCATAACTACCCGCGCGTAAAGTTTCTTACATTATACTGGCGCAAAGTGGTTGGCTAAGTTAGTCTTTGAGCGTTTGCTGGCGATGCCAATGATGACGGAACCCCATATTTAATGATGAAAAAAAGCTATCCAACACTACTCGCCACCATGGTATGGGCGGCAATTTATAGTCAGCAAGCGCATGCTGACCTTGCACAGCAGTGTATGCTGGGTGTCCCTGTTTACACAAAACCGATTGTAAAAGGTGACCCTAACGACCTGCCGATTCACATTACCGCTGAAGATGTCCGTGGTGAATACCCTAATTTTGTTGAATATGAAGGTAATGTCGATATTCAACAAGGGAACCAAACATTAACCGCTGATAAGGTTAAACTCACGCAAACAGAAACTGCGGGTGAGCTGCCTGTCCGTGAAGTAACCGCCACCGGTAATGTTCACTACGATGACCCACAAATTATCTTAAAAGGCCCTTCTGCGTGGTCTAACTTAGATAATAAAAACACTGATGTGAATGATGGTAACTACATGATGGTAGGCCGTCAGGGACGTGGTGACGCGACGAAAATGAAAATGCGTGGTGAAAACCGTTATTCTATTATGGAAAACGGCACATTCACGACCTGTTTGCCCGGCAATAATAGCTGGAGCGTTGCGGGCTCTGAAGTGATTATCGACCGCGAAGAAGAAGTGGCTGAAATTTGGCATGCACGTTTTAAAGTGGGTGACGTGCCTATTTTCTATAGCCCATATATGCAATTGCCGATTGGTAATAAACGCCGTTCCGGTTTTTTAATTCCGACGGGAAGCTATTCAAGTAACGATGGGCTAGAGTTCTCATTACCCTATTATTGGAATATTGCGCCAAACTACGATGCCACAATTACCCCACAGTTTATGACCCACCGTGGAGTAAAATTAAATAATGAATTCCGTTACCTCATTGCTCCTGGTACAGGCACCGTGGCCTTTGATTTCCTAAATCATGACCGAGCTTATATCAAGGACAAAGAACGTGGTAAGCGTGAAGACCGTGATAGTGATGACCGTTGGTTATTCTATTGGCGCCATTCTGGGACTTATGCAGGGCACTGGAATTTCAGCTCTGACTATACCAAAGTGAGCGACCCTAGCTATTTCACTGACTTTAGTTCCCAGTATGGTAGCACCACTGATGGCTACGCTACGCAAAAATTCAGTGCAGGTTATTCAGATACAAACTGGAATGCAAAAGTTACTCACAAACAATTCCAAATTTTTGCTGATAACCCCAACAAACGTGCTTATAAAGCAGAGCCACAAGTGGACTTCAATTATTATAAAAATAATTTAGGTGCCTTTGATGTGCATACTTACGCACAAGCTGCTCGTTTTACTAGTGTGGGGAAAAATAACCCTGATGCAACTCGCTTACACATCGAACCAGAAGTAAACCTGCCATTATCTAATGGCTGGGCAAATATGAATAACAGCATCAAATTGTATGCGACTCATTACGACCAAGATATCCCACGCTCAAATACAGATAAAAGCTTAGAAAAAAATGTGACTCGTGTTCTGCCAATGTTTAAAAGTGACGCGAAAGTTGTCTTCGAACGAGACCTTTTCCAAGGTAGTGATTTCGTTCAAACATTAGAACCACGTGTCCAATATTTATATATTCCGTATAAAGATCAAGATAATATCAATAACTTTGACTCTTCATTGTTGCAGTCAGACTATAGCGGTTTATTCCGTGACCGAATTTACAGTGGCCTTGACCGTATCGCCTCTGCAAACCAGTTCACCACAGGTGTTACAACCCGCGTGTATGATGATGCTTTAGCTGAGCGGTTTAATTTCTCAGTGGGTCAAATTTATTATTTCGAACGCCCACGTGCGGGTGATTCAAATCGCCCAATTGATGATAAAAGTAACACTGGCTCATTATTGTGGGCCACTGACTCTATGTGGCGAATTGATGATAATTGGGGCTTGCGTGGTGGTTTACAATATGACCGCCGCCTCGGTAATGTCACCA
Source organism: Providencia sp. PROV156 (assembly GCF_028480905.1). NCBI lineage: Bacteria > Pseudomonadati > Pseudomonadota > Gammaproteobacteria > Enterobacterales > Morganellaceae > Providencia > Providencia sp. PROV156. Next base: position 91,796 of record NZ_JAMPPE010000018.1, read on the forward strand.
TGGGGAATGCGGTTGCAGAATACCGTTTAGATGCCGATCGTTTAGTTCAGTTGAACTACCGTTTCGTTGACCGCGATTATATTCAAGCAACCTTCCGTCGTGAAGATACTGCGAATGGCGGCTATACCTATACGCTGCCTGAATACCAACGTGGTATTTCACAAGTGGGTACTGTAGTTAGTTGGCCATTAAGCGAGCGCTGGGGTTTTGTGGGCTCATATTATTATGATACCAAACAACAGCAACCTGCGAGCCAACTTGTTGGTTTGCAATACAATACTTGCTGCTGGGCGGTCAACCTTGGCTATGAACGTAAGATAGTTGGTTGGCAAAAAGAGAAGTTCAGCAGTGAATATGACAATAAATGGTCAATCAATGTGGAACTTAGAGGCCTAAATAACAATCATAGTTTAGGTAGTCAGAAGATGTTAGAAAGTGGCATTATGCCTTATCAACGTGCTTTCTGATAAAAATAACATAGAGTTACTGTCAATAACTCA
>NZ_JAMPPE010000019.1:0-91050 GCF_028480905.1 Providencia sp. PROV156
AGTCTGAGTTGCCGCTGTCGGCAACTCTTTTTACTTCTACTATTTAAGGTTTGTCAGTGACAGGCGGAGCGGTTTCTTTTTCGCTACGGGCTAAAGTTTTTTCCAGCAATACAGAATATAGCGGTTTGCCACCTAAAAATTGAGCCATCATTGTGGCGCCAATGCAGGTAATAATCATCGGTAAGATTAACTGGTAGTTATTTGTCATTTCTAAAACTAAGACTATCCCAGTTAATGGGGCTCTGACGGTTGCGGCAAATAAAGCTCCCATGCCTGCAATAGCGAAAGTCCCCACTTCAATTTGGTAATTAGGGAATATTTCGAGGGCGGCGTAGCCGAAAACACCACCAAATAATGTCCCAAGGGCGAGTAAAGGAGAGAAAATACCACCTGGAGCCCCAGAGCTAAAGCTAATCGTCGAAGTTAAAAACCGCAAAGCAAAGAATATGAATAACAAAGTGATGGTAAATTGGCCTGCTACCATCTGGTGGATCACGGAATATCCACCACCTACAATTTCAGGCAGGTAAACGCCAATTGCACCACAAGCACCACCAATTAACCCGCCCATCAATACAAAGCGAGAAATTTTATTTTGGTAAAATGCTAAAAATTTACTTTGTAGGTACAATAAAAAACCATTAAAACAGATACCGATAACACCAAACATTAATCCTAAAATTAAATAAAGCCATAAAGTATTCATAGGTGCAGAAGAAAATTGGCCGATATTTAATACAATAGCTTCTCCATTGATTAGCCGATAGACAATGGTGGAGGTAACAACACCGATAAATACCGCTTTAATTGAAATTAAACTGTATTTAAATTGCGGACGCATTTCTTCAATAATAAACAAGATGCCAGCTAAAGGGGCATTAAATGCTGTAGATAAACCTGCCGCCGCACCAGAGGCAAGCAAGGTGTGGCGTGACTCATTATCTTTTAAACGAAATAAATCATAAAACATTTGGCTAAGGTTCGCACCAAGTTGCACGGTTGGTCCTTCACGGCCTAATACCATACCTGAGCCCAATGTTCCTAATCCACCAATAAACTTAACTGGGATGACTCTCCACCATCTTACGGGGCGTAAATCCTGTAATGCACCTTCAATTTCTGGGATCCCAGACCCACCAGATTCAGGAGAGAACCGTTTAACAAGGTAATAGCCTAACATGGCAAGAAGTGCCGAGATAAAAAACATCCCAACAACCATCAGCCATTTTGGGGCAACCCATTCACTCACCGATTGCACGCGATAGTTGCTAATCCAAGTTGTTCCTAATTCAAATAGTGAACCGATAAGACCGACCGCCGCACCAATGAGTGCCGCAAGTAGTAAGATTTTTATAGGTGTTTTATCTGATTCTTTTAGCCGTTTAAAAATCTGCAATCGGGTTTTTATCATAGATTTACTAGCTGAATTTACCTGGCTCATCTTTATTAGATTCTCTTTATACGATGGAATAACAAACACTTATAGGTAAGTATAACAAGAGTTATCGTAAGAGCGTTATCAGGATATAAATAAAATGCAAAATAGTGCATTTAAGCAAGAAAAGTGAAAACAAAACCAACAGCACGAATAGCATACTTTCATTACTGTGAATAGTTCTCATTTGCAATGAATATTAATATAGATCAATAAACCATTAGATAATGAATAATTCCACTTTTTTATTCTAATAAAGAGCGTAGTCTTAATGTTGTATTTGAAATGCAACTTTAAGAGGCGAACAACATGTACTGTGTGCAATGTGAACAAACAATTAGAACTCCAGCTGGTAATGGCTGTGCATACGCGCAGGGTATGTGCGGTAAAACAGCAGAAACTTCTGACCTACAAGATTTATTAGTTGCTGTATTGCAAAGCTTATCTGCAAGTGCAGTCACTGCCCGCTCACTGGGTATTATTGACCATGATATTGATAGTTTTGCTCCGCGCGCATTTTTCTCTACTTTAACCAACGTCAATTTTGATTCAGAGCGTATTATCGGTTACGCCCGTGAAGCTATTTATTTACGTGATAAATTAATAAAACATTGCCAATCCGTGAATAGTGTAGTGGCTTTCAATCATCCATTAATTAATTTGCAATTAAATGGTACTGACATTCCAACCTTACAGGCACAAGCGGCTCAATTTTCATTAGATATTGATAAAGCTGAAGTTGGCGAAGACATTCACGGTTTACGTATGTTATGCCTATATGGCTTAAAAGGGGCGGCAGCCTATATGGAACACGCCCATGTTTTAGGTCAGTATGATAATGAGGTTTATGGCCAATATCATGAAATTATGGCTTGGCTGGGAACATTGCCATCGGATATGAATGAACTGCTTGATAATGCCATGGCAATTGGTCTGATGAATTTCAAGGTCATGGAAATTTTGGATGCAGGTGAAACGAGCGAATTTGGTCACCCAACGCCAACGGAAGTCAACGTTCGTCCAGTCGCAGGGAAATGTATTTTAATTTCAGGTCATGACCTGAAAGACTTAAAAATGTTGTTAGAACAAACTGAAGGTACGGGTATCAATGTTTATACCCACGGCGAAATGCTGCCAGCACATGGTTACCCAGAACTGAAAAAATACCCTCATTTAGTCGGTAACTATGGTAGCGGTTGGCAAAATCAGCAAGTGGAATTTGCAAAATTCCCTGGGTCTATCTTGATGACCTCTAACTGCATTATTGACCCTGATGTTGGGGATTATAAAGACCGTATCTGGACGCGTAGTATTGTGGGTTGGCCGGGTGCAAAACATTTAGTGGGTGATGATTTTTCTGCAATGATTGCTCAAGCTCAGTCACTTGCCGGTTTCCCGTATACCGAAATCGAGCACAAAATTACGGTTGGTTTCGGTCGTCAAACCCTGCTAGGTGCGGCAGACGCGGTGATTGATTTAGTTTCACAGAAAAAACTACGTCACGTATTCCTTGTTGGTGGTTGTGATGGTAGCCGTGGCGAACGTAGCTATTATACGGATTTTGCCCGTAGTGTACCTGAAGATTGCTTAATCCTTACACTCGCATGTGGTAAGTATCGTTTTAATAAATTAGATTTTGGCACATTAGAAGGGCTACCACGCTTACTGGATGTGGGCCAATGTAACGATGCATATTCTGCCATTATGCTTGCGGTGAATCTATCAGAGAAACTTGGTTGTGGTATTAATGACTTGCCATTGAGTCTGATTCTGTCTTGGTTTGAGCAAAAAGCGATTGTCATCCTTTTAACATTATTAGCGTTGGGTGTGAAAAATATTTACACCGGCCCAACAGCACCTGGTTTCTTAACTGAAAACTTATTAAATGTGCTAAATGAGAAGTTTGGCATGCGTAGTATTACGACAGTTGAGCAAGATCTGGCAGAAATTTTACCTGCATGATCAATAAACCGATAGAAAAAGCTTAAAAACGATGTGAAAGATGGGGGCTGCGACCCCCTTTAAAGGAGTAGCGCGATGACCATGCCAAGCAGTTTATGTCCAAATAGAATGCAAGTTCATTCTATTATTCAAGAAACATCAGATGTCTGGACAATCAACCTTATCAATCATGATTTTTATACATATTCACCTGGTCAATATGCTTTGGTCAGCATTAAAAATAGTGATGATGTCATGCGTGCTTATACTCTTTCATCATCACCGGGGCAAAGTCGTTTTATTTCCATTACTGTCAGGCGGTTAGACGATGGTGAAGGGTCAAATTGGTTAACACGTTCGGTTAAAGAAGGCGACTATCTTTGGCTTTCTGAAGCGCAAGGGGAATTCACCTGCGCTAATCTAAAAAACACTGAGTATTTGATGTTAGCTGCTGGATGTGGTGTGACACCAATTATGTCAATGACACGTTGGCTGATGGTGAACCGCCCGAGCTCCCATGTAAAAGTACTATTCAATGTTCGCGATGATAAACAAGTTATTTTTGCCGAGGAATGGCAAAAACTCGTCCGCTTATATCCAGAACGGTTGCAATTGTGTGTTATGGCAGAAACACCAGATAATGGCGATATTGCACAAGGACGTTTAACTGAAGAGAAATTGAAAGCGTTAGTACCCGATATTGATTCACGAATTGTGATGACGTGTGGGCCTGTGCCTTACATGAAAAATGCACAGCAATTTGCTGCTAATTTAGGCGTCCCTGCTGAACATTTCTTTATGGAGCGTTTTTCAACTGAACCAGAGGTTGTTGATAGTGAAGATATTCTTATATTAAAAATCCGTCAACGATTGGTCGACTTTAAAGTCCCAGTAGGTACTTCTTTATTATCTGCACTGGAGCAAAATAAACAGCCCGTTATTGCAGCTTGCCGAGCAGGGGTTTGTGGAAGCTGTAAAACAAAAGTGTTATCAGGTAAATACACAACAACAAGCACAATGACATTAACTGAAGCAGAAATAGCTGAGGGCTATGTTTTAGCTTGTAGTTGCCAATTACAGGGTGACACTGAAATAGCGTAAAATTATATAACATGTGCAAACTGTCTCATTAGAGTATTAATGGGACAGTATTATTTAAAATAAATCATAGTAATTATTTACAATACTCAAAATGAGAGTGCAATTAATGTTTCGGTAGTGAGCTATGTAAAAAATAAATAGATAATTTACTTAATGTATTAATCGCTGATACAGCAACCTCTTTGTTTGGATCCTGACATAAGTCTATGATTCGTATGATGGCATCATTATATTCAATCGTTGCTTTGAAATCACCTAAAGCAGAAATGGCAGCAATTTTGATTTCATCGTTTACGCGAAATGTTAGTTTCGTTAACATTCCAACAATTACTTTATCCATAATAAAACTTTCACTGTTATATAAAATAAAAAATATTCTAAGATAATTCTTGTAATATTTAATACTAAATTGATATCTGCAATTAAATATTAACAATTTAAAAGAATGCTTTTTAATGATAATTTCGAATTAAATAATGCCTTAAGTGTATTTTCTTACTTCATTATTTGTTTGTTGGCTTATTTTTAATATAAAAAACCAACTAATGACTGATATTAGTGATTACTTGTACTCTAATAAAGCGTTTTAATTATATTAAATTGGGCTTACTCCTTTATATTGTTTTTTTTGTATTGTACGGTAAATAGAGAATTAAGTTTTGATTAATTATCGGTAAGGTTTACTAAATAATATTACAAATGATACTTTGATTTCTCAAAGGGTTGGTTATTGATAAGTAAATAAATATATTTACTTCAATTCTAATATTCATTCTTATTATTAGTTACATTTTGTTACTTTATAAAGATATATTTAATATAAACTTAAACGGAACCTAAACAATAAGTTTTCCATGCGTAAAAAAACGTAGATATAGGGTGGCAATTAATTCACCAATGGGTATAATTCGCGCCGCATCCAAAGTGCAGTATCTCGTTAGGCGAGGCTCCTATACAAACATAGGTTACTGATCTGACGACGTCGAGAGACGCCCAAGATTAGGACAGGATATATCGACCGAAGGTATATCCCCATGTAACTTCCTGCTAAGTCAGGATACGTTGTATAGTGCTAAAACCGAGACGAAGAGATAGCTTTCGCATTCTCTCATCTGGTTTCGCCCCTATGTGAGTACTGTTTGAGTAACCAACAGTAATAGGGACTAAAAAAATGACATTCACTACCCAGAACAAAGCGGGAGCAGTTGCTATTGCTCAATCCGCAATGAAAGGCGCACGCCTCAAAGACAATAACACACAGCCAGCAAAAGTTGATGATGCAACAGTCAGCGCTTATATGAGTCAATCATATTTGCCAGTATCTGTCGCAGACTCAATAGCTTGCGTGAAAAAAAATCTTATTGAACACCTTGATGGCGAGCAAATCCCAACCTATTTATTTGTTGTCGACAATGACAATTATTTAAATGGCATTCTTTCAGTTAAATCATTATTAGCTTCACCTGAAAATTTATTAGTGTCTGATATCATGCGACACAATTATTTTTCTGTTGCCCCAGAACAATCACGTCATGATGTTTATGATCTGATTAATCATAGCGGTTTAGATATGATACCTGTGGTGCAATTTGGCAAATTAATGGGTGTTTTGCGTCCGCAAGATATCGCCGAACTGATTGAAGATGAGAATACACTCGATGCGCAGCTACAAGGCGCTACTACCCCATTAGATGAGCCCTACTTAACGACAAGCCCTGTAACTTTATGGCGTAAACGTGTCGTTTGGTTGTTGATGCTATTTGTGGCCGAAGCGTATACAGGAACTGTATTAAAAGCATTTGAAGAACAGCTCGAAGCCGCAATTTCGTTAGCGTTTTTCATTCCGCTGTTGATTGGTACAGGCGGTAATAGTGGAACACAAATTACATCAACATTAGTCCGTGCAATGGCACTGGGTGAGGTGAGTTTACGTAACCTTGGTACCGTACTGAAGAAAGAGGTTTCTACCTCATTTTTAGTAGCGGTGACCATCGGTGGTGCGGCATTAATTCGTGCATGGATTTTAGGTGTTGGCCACGAAGTGACTATTGTGGTTAGCTTAACCATCGTTGCCATTACAATGTGGAGTGCGATTGTTTCTTCAATCATTCCAATGGTATTGAAGAAAATGAAAGTGGACCCAGCAGTTGTTTCTGCCCCGTTCATTGCAACTTTCATTGATGGTACAGGCTTAATTATCTACTTTGAAATCGCAAAATTAGTGATGACGGAGTTTGCTTAAGCGCACATCTCAAACTTGATGCGGCAGAAAGTCTAATTTTCTGCCGCAGCGACAGAAATCCCTTCTTGTTTCAATACTTCTCCACATTTTCGACATAAATATTGGTTTTCACCACGTAGTACTTTGTTGTGGCGGCGTATGGTTAATTCATGGGACACTTCACAGGCACAACGGTAGAGAAATGTTTTACTTTTTACTGTTGTAACCACAAAGTTATGTGTACGTTTCGCCGTGACTTCCAGTACGTGTTGCATCATCCATTTCCATTCTTTGCCATGAGGTGCGATACCTTTGCGGCCAAATACATGAAAAACCAACAAATGCGCTAATTCATGAGGCACAACCTCATCAATAAATTGCTCTGTATTTTCGATAAGTAAACTGGGGTTAAGGCGAATTTCCCATTCTTTTAAGTAAGCACTACCCGCAGTTGTCCCCCGTTGTTTGTAATTAACCGTTGGCTCTGAAAATGATTGTTCGAGTTTGTGTTCTGCAAGTGCGAGTTTTTCTCGCAATGTGCGCATGACTTGTTGCTGTAAAAAGAGTGGAACACGGATTGTTTTCATGGGGTAAAGGATACGTGAAGGTAATGGACATAAACAAGCAATAATTGACAAATATTATATCAAAACATATATTGTATTTTTATATAATATTAATTAGAAATAACATATGCCCAATAATACCTCTGAACAGCAACTGTTAGCGATGAAGCAGGCCGCATCAGAAACGGCTTCATTATTGAAAACACTAGGGAATCCAGATCGCTTAATTTTATTATGCCAATTAACACAGGGTGAAGCCTGCGTTAGTGAGTTAGAAGAGCAGTTAGGAATATTACAACCGACACTCTCTCAACAATTAACAGTATTGCGTAATGAAGGCTTAGTGATGACGCGTCGAGAAGGAAAGCGCATTTACTATGCGATAGCAGATGAAAAATTATTTACGTTGCTCAATACGTTATATCAGCTTTATTGCCCTGTGAAGGAGAAATGAAATGACAATAGATTGGGCTAATTTTACGCCACTTTCTGCCGCGATTGGCGGTGTGCTGATTGGCTTAGCCGCAGCAATTTTATTAGTATTCAACGGTCGTATAGCAGGTATCAGCGGTATTTTAGGCGGTTTATTGAAACCAACTAAGGGGGATACTGCATGGAAATTGGCATTTATTATTGGTTTGATGAGCGCCCCAACGTTGTTTACTTGGTTGGCGTATACACCAGAAGTTAACATTGCGACCAGCACACCTATTTTAGTATTAGCTGGGTTATTTGTCGGTTTTGGCTCACGACTGGGAAGTGGCTGTACTAGCGGTCATGGGATCTGCGGCATGGCAAGGTTATCCCGTCGTTCAATTGTTGCAGTATTAGTCTTTATGATTGTTGCTTTTGCGACAGTCGCACTAGCCAACCATTATGGGATAGGGAGATAAAGCAATGCCTATTCTTATCGCATTAATTTCAGGGATACTGTTTGGTTTAGGATTGGTCATTGCCGGGATGGGAAATCCAGCAAAAATTTTGGCATTTTTAGATATTACGGGAACGTGGGATCCTTCATTATTAATTACGATGGCAGTTGGAATGGTAATCAGTGGTATTGCTTTCTTAGGGGTTAAAAAACGCTCTGTTAGTGTACTTAATTGCCCATTGCAAATTCCTACCAATCAAACGATAGATAAAAAACTAGTCATCGGAAGTGTGTTATTTGGTGTGGGGTGGGGGTTAGCAGGGATCTGCCCAGGACCTGCATTATTGTTAACAGGAATGGGATTGACACAAGGGATAATATTTACATTAGCAATGGTTGCGGGGATGGCTATCTTCCAGTTTACGCAAAAAAATTAATCGCTCATTGTGAGCAATAAAAAACCCATCATTTGATGGGTTTTTGTATGTGACTTATTGACTAAAGAGATTACAGGCCTGCAGCGGCACGCAATGCTTCAGCTTTGTCAGTTTTTTCCCAAGGGAACTGAGAACGACCAAAATGGCCATATGAAGCAGTTTGTTGGTAAATCGGGTGTAATAAATCAAGCATTTTGATTAAGCCGTAAGGGCGTAAATCAAAGAATTCACGAACTAATTGAATCAATAATGACTCATCAACTTTACCTGTTCCAAAGGTTTCTACCATAATCGATGTCGGTTCTGCCACGCCGATAGCGTAAGAAACTTGGATTTCACAACGGTCAGCAAGGCCCGCGGCGACAATGTTTTTTGCCACGTAACGTGCTGCATAGGCTGCTGAACGGTCAACTTTTGACGGGTCTTTACCAGAGAATGCCCCACCACCATGGCGAGCCATACCGCCGTAGGTATCTACAATGATTTTACGGCCTGTTAAACCGCAGTCACCCATAGGACCACCGATGACAAAGCGACCTGTTGGGTTAATAAAGTATTTTGTATCTTTTGATAACCATTCTGCCGGTAGGACTGGCTTGATGATTTCTTCCATCACGGCTTCATGCAGGTCTTTTTGTTGAATATCTTCAGAATGCTGAGTCGATAAAACAACAGCGTCAATACCGACAATTTTATTATTGTCGTATTGGAAAGTAACTTGACTTTTTGCATCTGGGCGTAACCATGGCAATGTGCCATTTTTACGGACATCTGCTTGGCGTTGAACTAAGCGGTGTGCATAAGTAATAGGAGCAGGCATTAATACATCAGTTTCGTTGGTTGCATAACCAAACATCAGGCCTTGGTCACCGGCGCCTTGTTCTGATGGGTCAACACGGTCAACACCTTGGTTGATATCGGGCGACTGTTTACCAATCGCACTTAAAACGGCACATGAATTGGCATCGAAGCCCATTTCGGAACTGGTGTAGCCAATTTCGCGAACAGTTTTGCGCGTGATTTCTTCAATATCAACCCAAGCACTGGTGGTGATTTCTCCCCCGACCATTACCATACCTGTTTTGACGTAGGTTTCGCAGGCAACGCGAGCTTTCGGGTCTTGTTCCAGAATAGCATCAAGTACTGCGTCAGAGATTTGATCAGCAATTTTATCTGGATGCCCTTCTGATACAGACTCAGAAGTAAAGAGATGTGTAGCCATGAGATTAATACCTTAAGAATTCGCAAATTTATAATTGGATGTTTTAACATCTAGACGGCTATTTTAGTCCCATACAGTAAAAATTTCTACCTGTATTTATATAAAAAACGAATAGAGACATAAAACAACCATTGGTAAAGTTTTATCGCAATTTAGTCATTTTGGTTTTGCTTTTTGAGCGCAATAGATGTATAAACTGCGACCGTAACGGATGGTTGTTATTTCCCGTTATATACCAGCAGAATAATATAAAACTTCTGCTATCTATCAGGAATGTTTATAAACTTTTGAATTTCAATAAAAAATAAGGTGATATAGCTTAAATCAACAGGTCAAACTGCCAAAATAGTGCTACCACATTGAAATTTTAAAGGGGTAAACAGTTATATTGGGGGTTAATGGGTAATGATCCATAATCTACTGAATAACAGTATCCAACCGTCATATGCGGATCGCCGCGTGACTTTGGCATTTACTTTCCTGTCATTCTTTACTTCATCACGAAGTTACCGTCACATCTTTAATACACCTTCGAGGCTGAGTCATTAATCTGTCAGCTTAAGGTCGTATATTGTCACTGTTTAGAAGTTCTAAGCACTTTTTATTAAAATCTGAGTATTGCCGTTTCCCCGACATAACTGCCTTGCAGTGTTATGTCTTCACTGACATACATCAGGAAGGAGAACGCGTCACTCACCCCTCCATAAAAGGAGTTTATTATGAATGATAATATCGCTCGAAAAATGCGTCAGACGTACAACATCGCGTATTGGGGTGGTGGTTACTATCAGGTGAATGAGCGCGGAAATGTCTGTGTTTGCCCGAACCCTGAGAACCCTGACACCTTTGTTGATTTAGCTGACCTCGTTAATCAGGTTAAAGAAGAGCAGGAGCATTTACGCTTGCCTGCATTGTTTTGTTTCCCGCAAATCTTGCAGCACCGTTTACGTTCAATAAATGCAGCATTTAGACGTGCACGTGAGTCCTATGGCTATAAAGGCGATTATTTCCTGGTTTATCCAATAAAAGTTAACCAGCAACGCCGAGTCATTGAATCACTGGTTAATTCTGGGGAACCGTTAGGGCTTGAAGCGGGTTCAAAAGCTGAATTAATGGCCGTTTTAGCGAACGCAGGTAAAACACAAACCGTTATCGTCTGTAATGGATATAAAGACCGTGAATATATCCGATTAGCATTAATTGGGGAAAAATTGGGTCACAAGGTTTACCTTGTTATCGAAAAAATGTCTGAGATTGAGATGGTATTGGCAGAAGCGGAAAGCTTAAATGTCACGCCACGCTTAGGGGTTCGTGCCCGTTTGGCTTCTCAAGGCTCAGGTAAATGGCAGGCAAGTGGCGGTGAAAAATCTAAATTTGGTTTGGCTGCAACTCAAGTACTGCAATTAGTGGAAATTTTACGCAATGCCAATCGCCTAGATAGCCTGCAGTTGCTTCATTTCCATTTAGGCTCCCAGATGGCTAATATTCGTGATATCGCAACCGGTGTCCGTGAATCAGCCCGTTTTTATGTTGAATTGCATCGCCTAGGAGTCAACATTCAGTGCTTTGATGTGGGTGGTGGCCTAGGTGTTGACTATGAAGGTACTCGCTCTCAATCCGATTGCTCAGTCAACTATGGCTTAAATGAATATGCCAACAATGTCATTTGGGCGATTGGGGATGCGTGTGAAGAGTTTGATTTACCACATCCAACGGTAATTACGGAATCAGGCCGTGCGTTGACAGCGCACCATACGGTGTTAGTGTCCAATGTGATTGGAGTTGAACGTAATGAATTTACCAAAACAACATCGCCTCATGAAGATGCGCCACGTTCATTAATTTCCTTATGGGAAACGTGGGAGTCAATGCAGCACCAAGGTAATAGCCGTTCATTACGCGAATGGTTGCATGATAGCCAGTTCGACTTACAAGAAGCGCACACTCAATATGCTCATGGTGTGTTAGATTTGACCCAACGTGCATGGGCAGAAGAGTTATACCTAAATATTTGCCGCCGCATTCAACAGGATTTAGATCCAAGCAATCGTGCTCATCGTCCGATAATCGACGAACTTCAAGAGCGCATGGCTGATAAGTTTTATGTGAATTTTTCCTTATTCCAATCGCTACCAGACTCTTGGGGAATTGACCAAGTGTTCCCAGTATTACCGATTGAAGGGTTAGATAAACCATTAGACCGTCGTGCAGTACTGTTAGATATCACCTGTGACTCAGACGGTATTATTGACCATTACGTTGATGGTGATGGCGTTGAAACCACAATGCCAATGCCTGCATATGACCCAGAAAACCCACCAATGATAGGTTTCTTTATGATTGGGGCATACCAAGAAATTTTAGGTAATATGCATAATCTGTTTGGTGATACCGCAGCAATAGATGTCTGGGTTGATAGCCAAGGTAATCTGCGTTACTTGCAAAGTGAAGAGGGCGATTCTGTGGCAGATATGCTGCAATACGTCAAATTAGTCCCAGAAGTCCTATTAGAAAGCTTCACAGAGCAAGTAAAAGGGACAGGCTTGAGTGAGCAGTTACAAAAAGACTTTGTCGCTGAGTTCGAGAATGGTTTGTATGGGTATACTTATTTAGAAGACGAGTAAATGCTCAATGCGCGTTATATTTCGCACCGTCGCGTTGTTGGCTGCATTTGCCAACCCTAGTCACATACTTGTGTATGCTCCTAGGGATTGGCTCATTTTGCCGCCTAGCGACAGCACGAACTATTTAGCGCATTAATATATGAGGCTAATGCATTCAATGTTCGTTATGTTTCAAGTGGTGGTGTAGCAACGCTCGGCTATTTGGGGCACATACTTGTGTATGCTCCTAGGGATTGGCTCATTTTGCCGCCTAGCCACAACATGAACTATTTAGCGCATAAATGCGTCATAGGGCGCTATATGTTTCATAGAGCATTAAGGTAGTGAACAGATAATAACTTTGTGCAAATAACATGATTTGTTTATTATTTATACTGCGCGAAGTTGATTTAGGTAAAACGATTCGAATCGAATATTAAAAGGGCTTGCTAACGGGCAGGCCTATTTTGAGGAACAGAAATGATTAATAGTACTTTAGGCAATCAAGTTGATAATTCACTGGTTTCTAACGCATTTGGTTTCTTACGTTTCCCGCTGAATTTTCAGCCTTATAGTTCAGATGCAGAGTGGGTGATCACCGGTGTACCCTTCGATATGGCAACTTCAGGTCGTGCAGGTAGTCGTCATGGGCCAGCCGCAATTCGCCAAGTTTCCACAAATCTTGCATGGGAAAGCCACCGCTGGCCTTGGAATTTCAAGTTAACAGACCGTTTGAATGTTGTTGACTGTGGTGATGTGGTATTTGCTTTTGGTGATGCACAAGATATGAGTGACAAGCTGCAAGCACACACTGAAAAACTACTTGAATCAGGTAAACGTTGCTTGACCTTTGGTGGTGACCATTTCGTTACACTGCCATTGCTGCGAGCTCATGCGAAACACTTTGGTAAAATGGCCTTAGTTCATTTCGATGCACACACGGACACCTATGGCAATGGTAGCAAATTTGACCACGGAACCATGTTCTATCATGCACCAAAAGAAGGTCTGATCGACCCAAATCATTCAGTACAAATTGGTATTCGTACCGAACATGACAGCGACAATGGCTTTACTGTATTGGATGCAGGTCAGGTGAATGATCGTAGTGTGGATGATATGGTTGCGCAAATCAAAGAGATTGTTGGCGACCTACCTGTTTACTTGACTTTCGATATTGACTGCCTTGATCCAGCGTTTGCGCCGGGGACAGGAACCCCTGTTATTGGTGGTTTAACGTCAGATCGTGCATTGAAATTATTGCGTGGAATACAGTCTTTAAACATCGTGGGTATGGATTTAGTCGAAGTGGCTCCGGCTTATGACCAATCTGAAATCACGGCACTCGCCGCAGCGTCTATTGCATTAGAAATGCTGTATATCCAAGCTGCTAAAAAATAAGTTATTTATATTTTACTGTATCAAGAAGCCACCGATTGGTGGCTTTTTTATATCCACAATTTATCTATGTGATTATTAATTATACTGAAAATGAAGGAATCGCACTTTTTGTTTATTGAGTTGAGAATGATTTTTATTAACAATAATCTTGTAATTTACGTCTATATGCTTTTTTCTACGGTAAAAAAAATATATTCACCATGTTAATAGTGTAATATTTTTTATAAATATTAAATGTTAGAGTAAAATCATTGCTTTGTAACTTGTTGTTATTGTTGCTAACTTAATATTAAAGGTGAACTAGTCAATTTGGCTATTACTCAGTAGGAGATAAGTATGGCGTTAAATAATAAAGTTATTTTAGTTACTGGTGCAGCTCAAGGGATTGGCCGTGGTATCGCACTACGTTTAGCGAAAGAAGGGGCTGATATCGCACTGGTAGATTTGAAAAAAGACAAGCTTCAAGATGTTGCCAAAGAAATTGAAGCTTTAGGCCGTAAAGTAACAACATTTGCCGCAGATATCAGTCAACGTGACCAAGTTTTTGCTGCGGTGGCTCATGCAGAAGCTGAGTTAGGTGGTTTTGATGTAATGATTAATAACGCAGGGATTGCACAAGTTAAGCCAATCGCTGATGTTCGCCAAGAAGATATGGATTTAATCTTCAAAATCAACGTAGATGGAACCATGTGGGGAATTCAAGCTGCCAGTGAAAAATTCCAAGAACGTAAACAAAAAGGAAAAATCATCAACGCCTCCTCTATTGCAGGACATGATGGTTTTGCAATGTTAGGAGTTTACTCCGCTACAAAATTTGCGGTACGTGCATTAACTCAAGCGGCTGCAAAAGAGTATGCAAGTTCAGGTATAACTGTGAATGCTTATTGCCCAGGTATTGTTGGAACAGATATGTGGGTAGAGATTGATGAGCGCTTCTCTGAAATCACCGGTACGCCAAAAGGTGAAACCTATAAAAAATATGTCGAAGGCATCGCATTAGGTCGTGCACAAACGCCAGATGATGTGGCTGGTTTGGTTGCATTCTTAGCGAGCGATGATTCTGACTATATTACTGGTCAATCTATTTTGACTGATGGCGGGATTGTGTACCGTTAATTCACTTATGTGAATCTAGGATGTAAATAATAGCCGCGATGAATAACTCATCGCGGTTTTTGCTTATGTAGCGTGCTGCTGAATATCGGCTAAAATAGCTTCTGCTTGTGTCCAAAGTAGGGAGCCTCCCTCATCACTTAATAAATGATGTTGGCAATTGGGAAAACGGCTGGCTAATATTTTGCCAAAATCAGGGGAATGAACTGTGCTCATATCGAGTTCGCCATACCATAAAGAGACTGGCACGCGGGTCGTTTCAGGGGTGAATTCCCATTTCTGTAGTGCAATTAATAAGTCTTGAACATAACCTTGGTTGCCTTGGGCGAAAGCACGTCGCATGCAATGGCTATATGCCTCAAGGAAATGTTCTTCATTATAGAGTTGCTGGTCTATTTCTGCGCTGCAATTAAGAATAAATGCTAATAACCACTCACCAGTGACATTTTTTAATAACCAATCAGACAGCGCTTCAGGGGTGTTAAGGGCTTGTTCTTGCATATTCACGACATCAGCACTGAGTACCGCACGAGTTGCAGGGTATTCAAATTGGTCTTGCCCTGACACGATAGACAGTGAAATAGGTTGGCAATAGTGGGCGACGGCCATCGCAAAAACGGCGCCTTGAGAAAAACCGACAACTGAAAATTGAGTAATAGATTGTTCATCTAGTAGGGCTTGAACATCCATAGCAAAGCTTTTCAATGATTTTTCAGGGTGAAATGTTGACTCACCAAGACCCGCGCGTTCAGGAACAATTAAACGAATATTTAGTTTTTCGAGTAAATCCAAACCAAACCCTAATGAACCACTCATTCCCGCTCCAGTACAAAAAATAACAGGAAAACCTGTTTTAGGGCCTGATTCGAACCAGCAAAATAGACGGCTATCAGGTAATTTCATCGTGTGTTGATTCAGGTTGGTTAGTGGAACGTTATACATGGTGAATTCCTAACACAGAGCAGGTACAGATTGGGTGATAAGATAGGTCAGTTAATAATTATTAAAACTGGCATTGTTATAGTTACAATTTTAAAGTATTAAATAGGTAAAATGCAAAATATTAGCGTAATAAACATCAATTCATTAACAAAGAGAAGAGTAAAATGGCATTTTCCGAATCAGAAAAGCAGATTTTGTTGGCCGTTAAAGGTGTCGGTCCCATGGTGATTAGCCGCTTAGAACAAATGGGTTTTAGCTCACTCGCACAACTGAGTGAAGCATCTTACGATGAAATTTTAATTTCTGGTGCTGCATTGACAGGTTCAAGTTGCTGGAAAAATAGCCCGCAAGCAAAAAAAGCGGTAGAGGGGGCTATTTTAGCGGCTAAACAGGCGGTTAGGTCACCATCTTAATTAGTTTGATTTCTGGTTTTCCATTTTTTGCTGCGCAAGATATTAAGGACTTGTACTGCCATGGAAAAGAACATCGCAAAGTAGATATAGCCTTTTGATACGTGAACTTGAACACTTTCAAGTAGTAAAGTGAAACCAACTAGAATCAAAAACGATAAGGCTAAGATTTTTACGGAGGGGTAGCGCTCAACAAAGTCGCCAATGGGTTTGGCCGCAAGCATCATAATGAGTACAGCGATGACTACCGCTGCCATCATGATAAATAAGTGGTCTGATAGCCCCACTGCGGTGATCACGGAATCTAAACTGAAGATAATGTCTAATAAAGCAATTTGCACGATAGCGCCCCAAAATGAGCTCACTTTTTTATTTGCTAGATTATTTTCACTTTCCCCTTCAATCGTATCAAAAATTTCTTGGCTTGCTTTCCAAATAAGGAAGATCCCACCTGCGCATAATATGAGATCGCGAGCGGATACAACATGGTCTGCGACAGTGAAAAGCGGCGTGGTAAGGCGTGATAACCAAGCAATCGAAGCCAATAACGCAAGGCGCATCACCATTGCCGCAATAAGGCCTGTCCGTCTGGCACTATTTTGCTGGTGGCTTGGAAGCTTGCTCACCACAATACTGAGGAAAATAATATTATCGATGCCTAGGACAATTTCTAATATGGTTAGTGTGGCGAGTGCCATCCAAGCATTGGGGTCCAGTATCCATTCAAACATCTTAGTACCTTCTAATTAACAAATTAAACAGTGATAATAATTTATCGTCTGCTTTGGTACAGGCGATGGTTAGCGACTAACTTAGATTAAAATGCCGCGCTAATAGGGGCGCGGTAAAATCTTTTTTGAGATAAAAGCCACGAGGTAGCGTCATAATCGGTTGACCGAACTCACCAATCGCTTCCGTTAGTGCCTTATTGTTTGCGGCCTTAGGGCGGATCTGTAATACCTGCCCATGGCGTGCAGTGATACTTTCCACTTTGCCTAATACAATGAGGTCCATTAGCTCTTCCCAATCTTGTCTTAGTAACTGTTCTTCAAAGGGAGATGGGCTCCAGATTAACGGGTTTGCGACTCTGCGTTGTGAGAGTGGAATTTGCCTTTCCCCTTCGATAGGAAACCATAAAATGCGGGATAGTTTGCGGCGAACATGGCTATTTTCCCATGTTAAGCCACTATTCCCCGTTAATGGCGCTACAGAAACAAAGGTCGTTTCGAGTGGAGCACCATAACGGTCAATAGGAATGGTTTTTAATTCAATCCCAAT
This sequence comes from Providencia sp. PROV156, assembly GCF_028480905.1. Classification (NCBI taxonomy): domain Bacteria; kingdom Pseudomonadati; phylum Pseudomonadota; class Gammaproteobacteria; order Enterobacterales; family Morganellaceae; genus Providencia; species Providencia sp. PROV156. Next base: position 17,542 of record NZ_JAMPPE010000019.1, read on the forward strand.
ATGAGCGAAATCTTGCTCTGCCTTGCTTCCCGCACTCGCACCTAAATAATATTCCAATAGCATACCAACCCAGCCTTTATCTCGTTTGAGGTCAGGAGGGATAGGGATAGCAGCATGTTGGGCGAGCTCACCAAGCGTATAGCCAGCAAGGGCTTGCGCTCGACCCATTAAGGTTGCTTCGTTATCAGGTGGCGGTGGCGCAATAAATGGCATCATGGTTTGAATATTAATGTATAAAAAGTAGCCAGTGAAAATACATAGAACTGAAGAAGTATAACACTTTTTCTTTGATGTTTTTAATTATTTGATATATAGGGATATAATGTTATTTATTCATCCAGGTCATAAATTATAACAGAGGTTATTCAAGTTCATCCCAAGATAATCACAGGATCATGCACTAGGTTATCCACAGGATTTCTGGATAACTGTGAAAAATAGAGATTACTGTGTGTATTTACAGCCTTGACTAAACGGTTTTTATGACGAATATCACAAAATATGAGTAAGTTGAGCACATATCTTGTGGATAAATACAACGTTGTTTGATCTTTGCTCAGTTAAAGTCTTAAGTATTTTAGCTAGAAAAATAGCCAGTGGATAAAACGCTTTTTTGTTATTTACTTATTTGATTTATCAATGATTATTTGACTATTCTTTTTTTTGATAAAAAAGTGGCTTGGGGATATACCCTGATTACCATGAGGTTGTTCACATGGATATCCACAGAAAAAGTGAATAACATCCTTATTATTCATTTTATCTGTTTATAACTATCATTATTTTGCTAGGTTATCCTCAGAGGGTTTAAACCATGCAGATTTAAAATCAAACCAGCCAAAGGTATTCATCCGTACGCCGCGCATGGTTTTTTGGCCTTGTAGTTCAAGCCAATGATGAAAAATAGGGTGGAAAATTTGCGAGTCAATTAAGCTTTCACACCAGGCTTCTACATCTAATTGGTTATTACGCCATAGATTAAGTTCATCGCGGAGAGTGTTATTAAGGCATTCGCGCAGTAATGGCATTTCGTACAAGGTAGCAAAGATAGAAAATTCAAGAGGTTTAAAAAAGTTAGCTGTTGCTAACCAAATATCACTTTGCCCATTGCCATTAAACCAATCATCATAATCAATGATATTAATCTTGAGCTCCACGCCTTGTGTCTGTAACACGCGTTTCATAATTTGGCTAATCGCATAGAACTCATGGTGGTTGCGATAAAAAGTAACAGTCAGCTCAGTCAAATCTTCAGGCTTAGGGAACAAGGTTAGCATTTTACTATGATGCCAATGGAGTAATAAGCCATAAGCTGGCGCCCAATGGCGCTGATAAAACGGTTCACAATGGGCAAGTAGGTTGACAGGTGTTAAAAAGCTACATAACCATTTACGGACATCTTCACGCTGAGCAACCGGTGAGCGCTGATCCATTAAGAGGAAATAGCAGCCTTCTTCCATGCGGCTTTCAAGTGAATCATTATGGTGCTTGTCACCATCCATTTTTAATGTCGTACAAACCATTTGTTCTGAAAGTTCAGGAACCACCCAAATGGTCACTTCATCTAGCAGTGCACGATAGCCAAAATAGCGGTCGAAAGCCGTGATAGTCAGCTTTTGTGGCAAGTTTTTTTCTACTTGATAGGGACCAGTGCCGATAGGGCAACGGCTAAAGTTTTCGAGGCTCTCCCACTCTTTCGGTAAAATAGCCGCATGATGACTGCCTAATAACCAAGGTAGCTGTTTATCAGGCTCACTTAACGTGATATCAATCACATAAGGTTGCGGTGAGCTGACGGATTGTATATGTGAAAATAGCGGCCAACAGGTTTTTAAGCGTAAAAGGGAATAGATAATATCGTCGGCAGCCATTTCTCTCCCATGGTGGAAATAAATAGCAGGGCGTAAATAGAAACGCCATTGGGTATCACTTATGGGTTGCCAATGGTGGGCAAGGCCATCTTCCACTTCCCCTTTTTCCTCATTTAAATGGGTAAGACCATTAAATATTTGACTCATCAAGTGAATTTCTGAGCGGCGCATGGGGGCGCCAGGAAGAAGTGTCGGGAAATCTCGATAATAAATAATCCGTAGTAAATTCTTACCTTGTCGATAGCTGCGTTCCAGTTCAGACAATACCATTTGGCGAATGGTTTCCTTATCACCCACTAGGGCGACAAGTTTTTCAATACTTTCTTCTTTGAGTAGTTGTTCAGCCTGTGCCTGTTGTAGCTCTAAGCCATTAACATGAAAAATAAGGGCCGAGCGTTTTCCTCGACCAGACTCAGCCTGCCAACTGAGCCAACCTTGTGACTGCATATTATTAAGTAGCGTCCGAACATGACGGCGAGAGCAAAACAGTGTATCAGCGATATCTTGCAGAGTTGTTTCACTGTCTTGGCCCTGAAAGTGTTGCCAGAGACGAATGAACTGGGTTTGTAATCGTGAATTAGACATAAAAGAGGAACTCCGGCAAAAAATACATCAATTTTAATTTCCTAAAATCTCACGATAATAGAAGGCAGTAAGTAGCTCGTTTGGTCTGCATGTTGCAGGCCGACTCCCCCATTTAGAGTAATGGTGTTTATCACCGAGCCGGTTTTTACCGGCTTTTTTTTATTTTTTCGTCATATTTCGCACTGTCGCGTTGTTGGTTTCGTTCAGCTACTTGGGTCACATACTTATGTATGCTCCCCAAGATATCTTCTCTCACCGCCTAGCTACAGTGCGAACTATTTAGAAAAAATCGTTCAGTTAAAGGCAAAAATCTTATTTTGTTATTAATTATACAGGAAGATATTAACGGGGAAGTGATTTTGGATTGTAAATTTTTAATGATGGATGAATTCCGCATTTTTGGTGCGAAGTAGGCGGTTTAGTTGGATAATTAGAGCTAAAAGAGGAACTACGCCCACCAAAGTAGGCGTAGAAAAGGATTTACTTCATAAAGTATGGAATCTTGCTTTCAAAATCGGTGATCTGGTCGACATGCTGCAACGTCAAACCAATACTATCCAAGCCATTCATCATGCAGTGGCGGCGGAAGCTATCAATTTCAAAATGATAGGTTTTATCACCAGCAGTCACGGTTTGAGCTTCTAAGTCTACCGTAAACTGGCAACCTTCATGGCTATTAACATAGTTAAACAGCTCATCCACTTCAGTTTCACTTAATTTGATTGGTAATAATTGGTTGTTGAACGAGTTACCATAAAAAATATCAGCAAAACTTGGGGCGATAACCACTTGAATACCAAAGTCAGTTAATGCCCAAGGTGCGTGCTCACGGGATGAACCGCAACCAAAGTTTTCGCGAGCTAATAAAATACTTGCCCCTTTAAAAACTGGCTTATTCAAGACGAAATCAGGGTTAGGTTGTTGCCCGTTCTCATCTAAAAAGCGCCAGTCATTAAACAAGTGTTGCCCAAAACCTGTGCGAGTCACTTTTTGCAAAAACTGTTTAGGGATAATGGCATCAGTATCCACATTGGCTGCATCTAAAGGAGCGACAATCCCGACGTGTGTAATAAACTTTTCCATCATTTTCTCCTTAGATTTGAATATCACGTACATCAGCAAAATGGCCATTAATCGCTGCGGCTGCTGCCATTGCTGGGCTAACCAAGTGAGTACGACCTGCGCGACCTTGGCGGCCTTCAAAGTTACGGTTACTGGTTGATGCACAGCGTTCGCCAGGGTTTAAGCGGTCATTATTCATCGCTAAACACATAGAGCAACCCGGTAAACGCCATTCAAAACCCGCTTCAATGAAAATTTTATCTAAACCTTCTTGCTCAGCTTGGGCCTTAACAGGGCCAGATCCCGGAACAACAATAGCTTGTACGCCATTAGCCACTTTTTTACCTTTTGCAATTGCAGCAGCGGCACGTAAATCTTCAATACGTGAATTCGTACATGAACCAATAAATACTTTGTCAATTTTGACATCAGATAATTTAATGCCAGACTCTAACCCCATGTAAGCTAATGCTTTTTCAGCGGAAGCTCGTTCAACAGGGTCTGTAAATGACTCAGGAGCAGGGATCGGCTGGTCGATGGCAATCACCTGCCCAGGGTTGGTTCCCCAAGTGACTTGTGGCGCGATGCTACTTGCTTGAATAGTGATGACTTTATCAAATTGTGCATCATCATCCGTTTTTAATGTTTTCCAATAAGCAACCGCATCGTCCCATTGTTGGCCTTTAGGTGCAAATTGGCGACCTTTCATATAGGCAAAAGTGGTTTCATCCGGTGCGATAATTCCCGCTTTCGCGCCTAATTCAATTGCCATATTGCATACCGTCATGCGGCCTTCCATGCTTAAGTTTTCGATAGCTTCACCACAAAACTCAACAATATAGCCAGTACCGCCTGCGCTGCCCGTTGTACCGATAATCGCTAAAACGATATCTTTTGCGGTAATACCTGCTGGAGCTTTGCCTACGACTTCAATTTTCATTGTTTTAGCGCGTGCTTGTTTCAGCGTTTGAGTCGCCATCACGTGCTCAACCTCAGATGTTCCGATACCAAAGGCTAATGAGCCAAATGCACCGTGTGTTGCGGTGTGGGAGTCTCCACATACAATGGTCATACCGGGTAAAGTAATACCTTGCTCAGGCCCCATCACATGGACAATACCTTGGTATGGGTGATTCAAATCATATAAAGTTACGCCAAAATCTTTACAGTTTTTCATCAACTCTTGCATTTGAATACGAGCCATATCGCCACACGCATTAATATCTTTGGTTTGCGTTGATACGTTGTGATCCATTGTGGCAAAAGTTTTACTTGGTTGATGTAAAGGACGTTTCTTAGTTCTCAAACCATCAAACGCTTGAGGTGATGTCACTTCATGTACCAAATGGCGATCGATATAAATCAAAGGGATTTCATTTTCGACCTCACGGACAACGTGGGCATCATACAATTTTTGATATAAAGTCTTGGCCATGTTAAACCCCTTCTGCAATATAACGAGCAATAATATCGCCCATTTCACTGGTACTTATTGACTGACCTGCACCTGCTAAGTCGGATGTTCTATAACCTTCTTCTAAGGCCTTATTGACCGCACGCTCGATTGCATCTGCTGCATCGGCTTGGTCTAAGCTAAATCTTAGCAACATGGAAGCAGATAAAATTTGTGCAATTGGGTTGGCAATATTTTTCCCAGCAATATCTGGAGCAGAGCCTCCCGCAGGTTCATACAAACCAAATCCAACTTCATTTAAGCTCGCAGAAGGTAACATGCCCATGGAACCGGTGATCATCGCACATTCATCAGAAATGATATCGCCGAACAAGTTAGAACATAACACCACATCAAACTGTGATGGGGCTTTGATCATTTGCATGGCTGCGTTATCGATATACATATGGCTGACTTCAACATCTGGATATTCTTTTGCGATTTGATTGACCACTTCACGCCATAAGACCGAGCTTTGTAACACGTTTGCTTTGTCGATTGATGTGACTTTGTTATTACGTTTGCGGGCTGATTCAAAAGCAATACGTGCGATACGCTCGATTTCATAGCGGTGATAAACTTCAGTATCAAATGCGTATTCTTCTTGGCCTTCACCTTTGCGGCCTTTTGGTTGACCGAAGTAAATCCCACCTGTTAATTCACGCACACAAAGAATATCAAAGCCTTGAGCTGCGATGTCTGCACGTAATGGGCAAAATGCTTCTAATGCTTGATATAAGCGAGCAGGGCGTAAATTACTGAATAATTTAAAATGCTTGCGTAAAGGCAATAATGCACCACGTTCAGGCTGGCTATCAGGTGGCAAGTGTTCCCATTTCGGCCCACCGACAGAACCAAATAAGACAGCGTCAGCTTCCTCACAACCTTTTACTGTGGCCTGTGGTAATGGCTCACCGTGCTTGTCGATTGCCGCACCGCCAACATCATATTCAGTGGTGTTGATTGTTATTGCAAAACGTTTGCTGATAGCAGCTAAAACCTTGTGAGCTTGCGCCATCACTTCTGGACCGATGCCATCTCCCGGTAATACGGCAATTTTATAACTAGACATTGTTAAACAGCTTCCTTTGTGTTTGATTGTGATTCTTGATTTATTTTTTGTTTTTCTTTTTCAACTTGCTCTGAGCGCCAAATGCTATTCAACACATGCACCATGGCTTTCGCTGAAGATTCAACGATATCTGTCGCTAACCCCATCCCGTGGAACTTACGGTTATGGCATTCAACCACGATATCCACTTGGCCTAATGCATTTTCACCGTGGCCTTTAGCTGACAACTGATAAGAGACTAACTTCATAGGGAATTGTGTAATGTTGCTGATAGCTTGGTAAATCGCATCAACGGGGCCATTACCGGTTGCAGCTTCAGATTTCACTTCATCACCACACTGCATTTTGACTGTTGCTGTCGCAACAATACTAGAGCCTGATTGCGTACTGAAATAGTCCATTACGAAGTGGTCAGTTTCATCTTGTTGTTTAGTAAAGAAAGCCAAGGCTTCTAAGTCATAGTCAAACACTTGACCTTTTTTATCGGCTAAATTCAAAAATGCAGTATATAATTCATCCAATTTGAAGTCTTTACCTTCGTGATACCCCATTTCCTCCATACGGTGCTTAACAGCGGCACGGCCTGAGCGTGAGGTTAAATTCAGTTGTTGTTCTTTTAAGCCAATGGACTCAGGCGTCATGATTTCATAGGTTTCGCGGTTTTTCAGTACGCCATCTTGGTGAATTCCTGATGAGTGAGCAAATGCGTTGCTGCCGACAACCGCTTTATTCGCTGGAATTGGTGTATTACATAATTGGCTAACTAATTGGCTGGTCCGGTAAATTTCTTTGTGATTAATATTGGTATGCACATTTAACATTTGCTCGCGCAATTTAATTGCCATAATCACTTCTTCTAATGCCGTGTTGCCAGCGCGTTCACCTAAGCCATTAATTGTCCCTTCTACTTGGCGGGCACCGGCTTGCACGGCACTGATTGAGTTAGCAACCGACATCCCTAAATCATCATGGCAATGAACAGAAATAACGGCTTTATCGATATTTGGCACACGGTTATACAAATCAGTGATAATTCCACCAAATTGGTAAGGCGTTGTATAACCTACAGTATCTGGGATATTAATGGTGGTGGCACCCGCATTTATAGCTGTTTCAACAATGCGGCACAAATTGTCAGGGTCAGTACGGCCGGCGTCTTCACAGGAGAATTCAACGTCGTCGGTATAGCGTCTAGCGCGCTTGATGGAATTGATTGCCATATCCATTACGCCATCAAAGGATTTATTTAATTTTTTCTCCATATGCAAATTGGAGGTGGCTAAGAAAATATGGATACGAAAGGCTTCGGCAACCTTTAATGACTCGGCTGCAACATCAATATCATTTTCAATACAACGTGCTAATGCACAAATTCGGCTATTTTTGATTTCTCTGGCAATGGTTTGAACGGACTCGAAGTCACCTGGTGAAGAGACTGGGAAACCGGCTTCAATGATATCAACGCCTAAACGTTCTAACGCAAAGGCGATTTGTAATTTTTCTTTGACTGATAAACTAGCCTGTAATGCCTGCTCACCGTCGCGTAAGGTGGTATCAAAGATAATGACTTGGTTGCTCATATTGTGTTCCTCATATCGAATTTTGTTTTTACTGAGTGTTATGTTCTTCCAAAGCCGCAGGCATAAAAAAACCCGCGGTTGCGCGGGTTCTTAATGTTTGTGGACAGTTTGTTTCTATTTTTCGTCCATAAGCATACCGCGCAAATTTAATGCGAGTAGTAGTAGGCTTAGTAGGCGAATAGAAAATGTCATTGCAACCGTCTCTCTTGAGTATCTTAATTAAACTGTATTTATTGATACGTTATCTTAAAGTTAATGTCAATCATAGATTTTTAGCATATTTTTACCAATCATGAATTATGGCTTTTAGTTGGTGGTTGTTGCTATTTTTTTGGTGTAACTCTTCTGTTTTGTCTGGATTTTTATGTAATTATAAGGGTAAAATTCTTTAATCAGGCATTGTCTAAGTATTGGTTTGGTTTAATGTGTTGAATTTTATAATGTTTTTCTATTTTCCTATGAGTTAAAGTTCAACGCAAGGAATGAATCACCTACACCAATGCTTTTTAATTAAGTTAATTATCTAATAAATGAGTATTTAAAAAATAATCTGATAATGAGGATATTTATTGATTCTAAATACGATTTATTATGATTTCTTGCAAAAATTGCTTTATTATTTTTACGGTGAGTGATTGCAAGTCTAATTAGTAGTTATCACTCATTATTTTGATGAATATTTACGTTTTATGATGATATTTATACTGCAAGTTTAATTAATAGGTTAAGTAATATAAACGTCGTTTTAATAAATGCAGGGAAAGCGAAATAGCTTATTATCTATAAGTTGTTTTAAGAATAATATTTAATGAATTTATATATTCGTCGGTTTCTTTAGATGAATGACTCTTTTCGTTAATGAAAAATGATAAATATATTAGTGGAGTAAAAAATGACTGATTTTGATACAATTTCAACAGCTAAAAAAGATAGTAGCGATATTCATTTACGTAATGTTGATCTTAACCTATTAACGGTTTTTGACGTGGTTATGCAGATGCAAAATGTGACAAAAGCTGCGCAAGTTCTAGGGATGTCTCAGCCTGCAGTAAGTAATGCGGTTTCACGTTTAAAATCAATGTTTAATGACGAGTTATTTGTGCGGTATGGGCGTGGTATTCAGCCGACATCGCGTGCTAAACAATTATTTGGGCCTATTAGGCAAGCATTACAATTAGTTCATAATGAATTACCTAGCGCAGGTTTTAACCCACAAAATAGTGATCGGGTATTTAATTTATCTATCTGTTCACCGTTAGATATTCGCCTAGCTGCTATTATTGTCGAAAAATTTAAGGTAGTTTCGCCTAATATTAATATAATCATTCATTCTTTTATGGGTGATAAAATTGCTCATCAATTAAAATACCAAGAAATGGATTTCTTCCTTGGCTATAATCAATTAGAAAAGACGGAATTTCAACATCAGGTTTTATTTGATGACGAATTGGTATTAGTGGTGGCAAATCATCATCCACGTATTGGTAATTCAATTTCTGAAACTGAACTAAATAATGAACGCCACGCTATTATGTCAATGGATAACATGGGGTCATTTAGTAAACCTTATTATAATAATACTGAGTTATCGCATACGGTTAGTTATCAAGGGACTGACTTAAATAGTGTATTGAGTATTGTTGCTCAAACTGATCTCGTGGCTATTGTGCCAAAATGGTTAGTTAATTATCACGTTGGGCAACTTAAATTACGTACGTTAACGTTACCTTGGCTTAAGGATACACTGCCTTGTTACTTAACTTGGCATGAATCAACGGTTAGGGATAAAGGCCATCAATGGATGAAGTCTCAATTCAATCAATTGATTGAGGAACTCTCTGAACAGCCTGTTGCGGCATAACACGCCTATTTAAAATATTAGAGGTTGTAGGCTATCTCGAACTGATGAGAAAGAAATAGCTCATTTTGTTAAGGGACAATAACAAATGAAATTGTCCCTTAAGGCCAACAACCTCTATATTTCTGCAAACGTGCTTATAACAAAATACACATGCCAACAAGCTGATTAACTCATTATATTAGGTGCTATGGTGAGTTTTGTAGCAGACATAACATTTGCAAAAAATTTACATATAAATGCTTTTCACGCATCTCTTTAGTCGATACACTGCGAATATTCAGCTAACACTTGTAAGCTGAAATAATAAGAATGGTTAAGTGCTTGTGAATGTGCCGAGTAGCTTATATCGATAATGACTTATAGGGAATAAACTTTGATTACTGAAAATCTATATCCATACCACTTGGTTAATCGCTTACGTAGCAGGGTTACTGCACAAGAATCAGCGAACCGGATAGCTTTCAGTCAATGGGATAACGGGCAACGTAGCTCATTAACGTGGGGGGAGGTTGGCGATCGCACTTCAGCAATTTCTCGACACCTCTTAGCATTAAACGTTATCGCACAAGAAAATATTGGGTTATTTGCCCACAACAGTATGAATTGGTCATTAGTGGATTTTGCCGCGTTACAAATTAGGGCGGTCACGGTGCCACTTTATGCGACTAGCAGTGTCGAGCAAGCTGCGTATATTATTAACGACGCAAATATTAAAGTGTTATTTGTTGGGGAAGAGGCGCAATATCAAGTTGCATGCCAGTTACCCGCTCTTTGCCCTCAATTAACCACGATTGTTGTGATGAATGACAATGTTAAGTTGGCTGATATTTCAATCAATACCATGCATTTATCCACGTTTATGGCGCAATCACAAACCGCATACCAAGCAGAACTGGATGAACGCATCGCTGCGCATAATCTCAGTGATTTATTTACCATCATCTATACATCAGGTACTACCGGAGAACCCAAAGGCGTTATGTTGGATTACTACAACATGGCTGCGCAGCTGTATCTCCATGACGAACGATTACAACTCACCGCTGATGATGTTTCTTTAAGTTTTTTACCACTTTCACATGTTTTTGAACGTGCATGGAGCTTTTACGTTATGCACGTTGGAGCTCTAAACGTTTATTTAACGGATACCAATCAGGTTCGGGAAGCATTAGCTGAGGTAAAACCGACAGTAATGTGTGCGGTTCCACGTTTTTATGAAAAAGTTTATTCAGCAATACACAGTAAAGTGGCAAAAGCACCTTTAGTACGTAGGGCACTATTTCGCTGTGCATTATCCCTTGGCAGAAGCCGAGTGAAAGCCTTAGCAAAAGGCCGCAAACCCTCTTTTATTAACCGCGCTATTTTCCCGATGGTCGACAAACTGGTCCTCAATAAAATTCGTGAAGGGTTAGGGGGGCGAATTCGGTTCATGCCAGCTGCAGGTGCCCGTCTTGATGACGATGTGATTGCATTTTTCCTTTCTGCAGGGGTAAACATTAAATACGGCTATGGTATGTCAGAAACCTGTGCCACGGTATCTTGCTGGGAAGAAGGGAAATACCCATTAGGCTCGATTGGTACACCACTATCTTCTGTTTCAGTGCGTATTGGTAAAGACGATGAAATACAAGTAAAAGGGCCGGTGGTTATGAAAGGCTATTACAACCGCCCGATTGAAACCTTAGATACATTTACAGCGGATGGCTGGTTAAAAACAGGTGATGCAGGGAAAATTGACGAACAAGGTAATTTATATATTACAGATAGACTAAAAGATTTAATGAAAACGTCTAATGGAAAATATATTGCACCGCAGATGATTGAAGGCGTATTAGGGCAAGACAAGTTTATTGAACACATCGCAGTCATTGCCGATGCTCGTAAGTTTGTTTCAGCGCTTATTGTGCCTTGCTATGACAGCTTAGAAGAATATGCCCATTCAATAAACTTGAAATATCGAGATCGTTTAGAACTCTTAAAAGACTCGAATATTGTGGCATTATTCGAAAGTCGCTTAAAAGACTTACAAAAGAATATCGAAAATTTCCACCAAGTTAAGCGTTTTACATTGCTACCAACCACATTTTCAATGGAAAAAGGTGAATTAACGCCGACTTTAAAGCTACGTCGTAAAATCATTTCTGAGCGCTATCAATTAGAAATTGAATCGATGTACAAAGAATAATTTACCATTTAATTATCTGACTTACCTGTATTATAAGTAAGTCAGGTCTTGTTTTTGTTCTGTTCTTATTTATTCATTCAAATAATAGCTCAATATTAAAAATTGTAACGGTTCCAACTAATTAAAGTTGCACTGTTTTTTCATTCATGCCAGTCATTTTTCCTTCTATTATTTTCATACGTAGTCAATTTATCTATCAAATTCCCATGTTCAAGATGATGTGAAAGTTTCGTGAACCTTGCACTGAAATGGTGTTTGCTTCGTTTCAGCCGGAGAGATATGTTAATAGTACGAATTTCACTATTTAAATGATAAAAATAAAGAGGTAGAGCATACCTCTTCACTTGCAAATAATGTCTGGGGGCAAACTCATGGAGATGTTGTCGGGAGCGGAAATGGTCGTCAAATCGTTGATTGACCAAGGAGTAAAGCACGTGTTTGGTTATCCAGGCGGTGCCGTATTGGATATTTATGATGCACTTCATACTGTTGGCGGGGTAGAACACATATTAGTGCGTCATGAACAGGCTGCGGTGCATATGGCTGATGGTTATGCACGTTCAACAGGAGATGTTGGGGTCGTGTTAGTGACATCGGGGCCAGGGGCAACGAATGCGATTACGGGTATTGCGACAGCTTATATGGATTCAGTACCGATGGTGGTGTTATCGGGGCAGGTTGCCAGTTCGCTAATTGGTAATGATGCGTTTCAAGAATGCGACATGGTTGGGATTTCAAGGCCAATAGTAAAGCACAGTTTTTTAATTAAAAGCGCAGAAGAAATTCCTGAAACCATCAAGAAAGCTTTTTATATTGCGGCAAGTGGGCGTCCTGGGCCTGTAGTTATTGATTTCCCTAAAGACACCGTTAACCCTGCCTTGAAGTTTGCTTATCGTTATCCAGAAAATGTTTCTTTGCGTTCTTATAACCCAACGCTGCAAGGCCACAAAGGTCAAATCAAAAAAGCGTTAACTAAATTAGTTTCGGCAAAAAAACCGGTTTTTTATATTGGCGGGGGAGCGATTAACGCGAATTGCTCTGCTGAACTTATTGAGTTGGCAGAAAAACTACAATTACCAGTAGTATCAACCTTAATGGGGTTAGGAGCTTTCCCAGAAACTCACAAGCAGTCTGTCGGGATGCTTGGAATGCATGGAACCTATGAAGCTAATAAGGTTATGCATAACTCAGATGTGATTTTTGCTGTTGGTGTTCGTTTTGATGATAGAACAACGAACAACTTAGAAAAATACTGCCCAAATGCGACTGTTATCCAAATTGATGTTGATCCAACGTCTATCTCAAAAACGGTTAATGCGGACATCCCAATCGTGGGTGATGCGAAACTTACATTAAAGCAAATGTTAGGTCAGTTAGACCAGGCTTCAGCAAAACAAGATAACCAAGCGCTCACTGCATGGTGGAAAGAAATTGAACAGTGGCGTAGTAAACAATGTTTACGTTACGAAACCAGCCCAACAAAAGTTAAGCCACAACAAGCTATTGAAATGATTTACCGTTTAACGAAAGGTGAAGCGTATGTGACATCTGACGTCGGGCAGCACCAAATGTTTGCCGCATTATATTATCCCTTTGATAAACCTCGTCATTGGATAAATTCTGGAGGTCTTGGCACGATGGGCTTTGGTTTACCTGCTGCATTAGGGGTGAAATTAGCGCATCCAAAATCGACAGTTGTTTGTGTGACCGGGGACGGCAGTATCCAAATGAACATTCAGGAGCTTTCAACAGCCCTGCAATATGGTTTACCGGTTTTAGTACTCAACTTAAACAATGGTTTCTTAGGCATGGTAAAACAATGGCAAGATATGATTTATCAAGGCCGCCATTCGCAATCCTACATGCAATCATTGCCTGATTTCATCAAGTTAGCGCAAGCTTATGGCCACGTTGGTATTTCGATAACAACACCTGATGAGCTGGAAGAAAAACTAAAACAAGCCCTTGTTGAAGTAAATGAAAATCAGCGATTAGTCTTCGTTGACGTAAATATTGATGAAACTGAGCACGTTTATCCAATGCAGATCCGTGGTGGCGCAATGGATGAAATGTGGTTGAGCAAAACAGAGAGGACCTGATCATGCGTCGTATTTTATCCGTTTTATTAGAAAATGAATCAGGTGCTTTGTCCCGTGTCATAGGTCTGTTCTCTCAGCGTGGTTATAATATTGAAAGTTTGACCGTGGCGCCAACGGACGATCCAACATTGTCACGTATGACTATCCAAACTAAAGGGGATGCAAAAGTTCTTGAGCAAATTGAGAAACAATTGCATAAATTGGTTGATGTGCTGCGTGTCAGTGAGCTGACGGCGTCAGCACATATTGAACGTGAAATCATGTTAGTGAAGCTACAGGCCTCTGGATATGGGCGTGATGAAGTGAAGCGCTGTGCGGATATTTTCCGTGGACAAATTGTTGATGTAACCCCAACGCTTTATACCGTTCAGCTAGCGGGAACAAGCGAAAAACTGGATGCTTTTATCGAATCAGTGCGTGGTGTTGCTGAAATTGTTGAAGTTGTACGCTCAGGGATCGTCGGAGTTTCACGCGGTGATAAAATTATGCGATGAAAAATTTATCTTCCGAAGGTAGAATAATCGCGTTTAAGGCCCCGAATGATTCGGGGCTATTCCCAAAATTGTAAAGAGGTTAACGTGAAACTGGATGAGATAGCCCGTCTAGCGGGTGTTTCCCGCACAACGGCTAGTTATGTGATCAACGGCAAGGCCAAGCAGTATCGAGTCAGCGATAAAACTGTAGAAAAAGTGATGGCAGTCGTCAGAGAGCACAATTACCATCCAAATGCAGTTGCTGCGGGGCTACGAGCAGGGCGTACCCGTTCTATAGGGTTAGTGATCCCAGACTTGGAAAATACCAGCTATACCCGTATAGCAAATTACCTTGAAAGGCAGGCGCGTCAACGTGGTTATCAACTACTAATAGCATGCTCAGAAGACCAACCTGACAATGAAATTCGTTGTGTTGAGCACCTTTTGCAACGACAAGTTGACGCCATTATTGTTTCGACAGCTTTACCGCCGGAACACCCGTTTTATCAGCGTTGGGCGAACCGTTCTTTACCGATTATCGCACTTGATAGAGCCCTTGAAAAAGAGCATTTTATTAGTGTCGTTGGTGATGACCAAGAAGATGCTTTCATGATTTCAGCAGAACTACGCAAGTTTAATGCTGAATCCGTATTGTATTTGGGGGCGTTACCTGAGCTGTCTGTCAGCTATTTACGCGAGCAAGGTTTCCGTAAAGCATGGCATGAAGACCCGCGCAAGATTGATTATCTGTATGCAAATAGCTATGAACGCGATTCAGCAGCAGAGGTTTTTGCACATTGGCTTGATAGCGGTAACGAGATGCCTGACGCGTTATTTACAACATCATTTTCCTTACTACAAGGTGTATTAGATGTTGCGTTGAAACGTAGTGGTCGTTTACCTGAGCACATGGTCATTGCCACATTTGGTGATAATGAGTTATTAGATTTTCTCGAGTGCCCAGTGCTTTCCCTTGCACAACGCCATAGGGATATCGCTGAACGTATTTTAGAATTAGTACTTGCCAGCCTTGATGAAAAGCAAAAACCAGAACCTGGTATTACTCGTATTCGCCGTGATTTATGCCGTCGTGGAAGTTTAGGTCGTAAGCAGTAGTAAAATAGACTTAACTTTAATCGAACAGTGAATATTTACACGATAATGAGTGATGTTGGTCACAATAATGAGTAATATAACGGCCCCTATCTTGTAGGGGCTTTTTTTTTATAAGCTAAAAGTAGGTAAATATTTAACTTTAGGATTTATCTTAAGATATTTATTGCTGATTTTAAAATGAAAGCTAAATCGGATGATTAAATTAATATAAATTTATTGTAGATGTATTACTGATTTGTGCGATAAATATTTAAAATTAAATACTGTTTATTAAAACAGTTATTTATTGTGTTGATATTTAATGGTTTTATTTTTCTTTCGGGGTGTTTTTACCATTATTAGATATTAATGATTATTTGGGGACTCAATAAAAGTAAATAACCGGTACAAGATATACTGATTAAAAATGAGACTTAAGTTGAATTTATAATGATTTGTATGATTTTGCAGCAATCTAGAGTGATCTCGCTTATTTAAGTTGCACTTTATAAAATATATTAATTATATCAACTTGTTATTTCGCATTTTCTTTCCAAGTCATATTTTACCTACCCTTATTTTTTCTGAATTGTTCTGTAAATAAAGCTAAAGCTGAGTGCGACTGGCTTGACAACGTTTTCATACCATTCGTAAACTTTATATGTGGTGAATTGTGGGGTAAAGTGGGTGGCTTGGAAATAAAAGGGGTTTAATCGGGTATGTTTCGTGGGGCAACACTGGTTAATCTCGACAGCAAAGGGCGTCTAACCGTGCCGACTCGTTATCGAGGAATGCTGAACGAGGAATCGAAAGGGCAAATGGTTTGTACCATTGACCTTCACCAGCCATGTCTGCTGCTTTATACCTTACCTGAGTGGGAGATTATCGAAGAAAAGCTTTCTCGGTTATCGACGATGAACCCTGCTGAACGACGCGTGCAACGGCTGTTATTGGGCCATGCAAGTGAATGCCAAATGGACAACGCGGGGCGTCTTTTGTTAGCCAGTACATTGCGTCAACACGCAGGGCTAACCAAAGAGGTCATGTTGGTTGGCCAGATTAATAAATTTGAACTTTGGGATGAACAAACTTGGTATCAGCAAGTGGAAGATGATATTGCCGCTGAGCGCCTTACCAATGAACCACTTTCAGCCCGCTTACAGGATTTGTCACTTTAATAATGACGCAACAGCAATTTAAACACGTAACAGTATTACTGGATGAAGCCGTTAATGGCTTAAACATTAAACCTAACGGTATCTACATTGATGGCACATTTGGTCGTGGTGGTCATTCAAGGTTGATATTAAGTCAGCTTGGCGAAAATGGTCGTTTAATCGCCATAGACCGTGACCCAGAGGCAATAAAAGCGGCTCAAACTATTGATGACCCTCGTTTTATGATTAAACATGGCCCATTTTCTGCGATTGCAGAGTATGTCGAAGAAGAAGGGTTGGTCGGGCAAATTGATGGCGTACTGCTGGATTTAGGCGTTTCTTCACCCCAGTTAGATGACGCTGAACGCGGATTTTCCTTTATGCGTGACGGGCCGTTAGATATGAGGATGGACCCAACCAAAGGGCAATCTGCACAGCAATGGTTGATGGACGCAGAAGCGGATGACATAGCTTGGGTTTTAAAAACTTTTGGTGAAGAGCGTTTTGCGAAACGAATTGCGAGAGCGATTGTTGAGCGTAATCATAACCCGGAAGAAGAACCGTTAACACGCACACGGCATCTTGCTGAATTAATTGCAAAAGTTAGCCCAATGAAAGACCGACATAAGCACCCAGCGACGCGTAGCTTCCAAGCCATTCGAATTTATATCAACAGTGAATTGGAAGAAATAGAAAAAGCGTTAGAAGGCGCAATGAACGTTTTAGCACCACAAGGGCGTTTATCAGTTATCAGTTTCCATTCGTTGGAAGACAGGTTAGTAAAACGGTTTATTCGCAAAAATAGTAAAGGTCCATCGGTGCCAGCAGGTATTCCTCTAACTGAAGCGCAGATTAAAGAGTTAGGTGCAGCGCAGTTACGTGACCTAGGTAAGATGAAACCTTCGGAAAACGAAATTGATGAAAATCCACGCGCACGTAGTTCCGTGTTGCGGTTTGCTGAGAAGGCGGCGGAATAATGGTTCCAGAAAGGCACAGCCTAGCTCGCGTCATTGGGCGTGATTTATTTCGTTATGGCATCGTTCCTTTGATTTTATTAGTGGCAATTATTATCAGTGCTGTTTTTGTGGTAACAACGGCACATGAAACGCGTTTACTAACGGCCGCAAAAGATAAGTTGTATGAAGAAAAAGACTTGTTAGATATCGAATGGCGTAATTTGATCCTTGAAGAAAACGCCCTTGCGAGCCATAGCCGAATAGAACGTTTATCGGTTGAAAAATTACAGATGGTGCAAGTTGAACCATCACAAGAAAAAATTATTGTTTCTAAGCAATAAAAAGGTTCCTAATGAAAGCACCAAAAACAGCGAAAAATAAGAAACAAGAAGAAAGTACCAGCTTTGTCCGCTGGCGCTTTATTTTGCTGTGCGGATGCATTGTCTTAGCGTTAGCAGGGTTGCTAACGCGGGTGGCTTATCTGCAAATTATTGCGCCAGAGAAACTGGTGAAAGAAGGCGATATGCGCTCTTTACGAGTGCAAGAAGTTGCGACATCACGAGGTATGATTAGCGACCGAGAAGGGCGGCAACTTGCCGTGAGTGTGCCAGTCAATGCGATCTGGGCAGACCCCAAAGAGGTATTTGAAAAAGGGGGAATAAGCAATGACGAGCACTGGAAAGCACTGGCAGACGCACTTGAAATTCCATTAGAACAAATTACGAGCAAAATATCGGCCAATCCAAGAGGCCGTTTTGTGTATTTAGCGCGCCAAGTTAACCCATCTATTGGTGATTACGTTAAAAAATTAAAAATACCGGGTATTTACTTACGCAAAGAATCTCGTCGTTATTACCCATCAGGCCCAGTTACCGCTCACTTACTGGGGGTAACAAACATTGATGGTGAAGGGATTGAAGGCGTCGAAAAAAGCTTTGACCGTTGGTTAAAAGGTGCGCCGGGTGAACGTACAGTCCGTAAAGACCGTAATGGGCGAGTGATTGAAACCATTTCGTCTATTGACAGCCAAGCTGCGCATAATCTGACATTAAGCATTGATGAACGTATTCAATCCATTGTTTACCGTGAATTAACACGTGGCGTGCAGGAAAATAAAGCGGAATCGGGTGTGGCAATTTTAGTTGATGTTCATACCGGTGAAATTTTAGCAATGGCGAATAGCCCATCCTATAACCCAAATAACTTAACGGGTACATCAATGGATGCGATGCGTAACCGCGCCATTACGGATATTTTTGAGCCGGGCTCAACAGTAAAACCTATGGTGGTAATGAGTGCGCTACATAACAAAATTATTAAAGAAAACTCAGTAATTAATACTTATCCGTATCGTATTAGTGGTCATGAGATCAAAGACGTAGCACGATACGCTGAGCTAACTATTACTGGGATTTTACAGAAGTCGAGTAACGTAGGTGTTTCAAAACTTGCGTTAGCGATGCCTGCCACTGAGCTGGTGGATGTGTATAGCCGCTTTGGGTTTGGCAAGCCGACTAATCTGGGGTTAGTCGGGGAAAGTAGTGGCATCTTTCCAAGTAAAAAAACACGGTGGTCTGATTTAGAAAGGGCCACCTTTTCTTTTGGCTACGGGCAAATGGTAACACCGTTACAGTTAGCGCGAGCCTATGCAACGATAGGGAGTTTCGGTATTTACCGGCCTCTATCAATCACTAAAGTTGACCCTCCCGTGCCAGGGACGCGTGTTTTTCCTGAGCCAATTATGCGTACTGTGGTGCATATGATGGAGAGTGTAGCTCTACCCGGCGGCGGGGGAGCTCGAGCAGCCATTAAAGGCTATCGCATTGCCATTAAAACCGGTACAGCAAAAAAAGTGGGCCCTGAAGGGCGCTATGTTAATAAATATTTAGCTTATGCCGCAGGTGTTGCGCCTGCGAGTAATCCACGCTATGCGTTAGTTGTGCTTATCAATGAGCCAAGTGCAGGTAAATACTATGGTGGTGCGGTTTCTGCCCCCGTATTTGGCTCAATCATGGGTGGGGTCTTGCGGTTGATGAATGTTGAACCCGATGCATTGCAACCAAACGAACAAAATGAAATCGTAAATAGTCAAAAAGAGGTTAAAAGTGGCAGATCGTAATCTTTGTGATCTACTCTCACCCTTTGGTGTGAGCACAACTCCAATCTCACTGCGTGAGATGACGCTAGACAGTCGAAAGGCTGCCGCGGGCGATCTGTTTATTGCAATAAAAGGTCATCAATCGGATGGGCGACACTATATTCCTCAAGCGATTGCTCAAGGGGTTTCCGCTGTAATAGCAGAGGCGGAAGGTGAAGCTGTTGAAGGCGAAATTCGTTTCGTTCATGGCGTACCTGTTATTTATTTGAATGACCTGAATAACCGTTTATCTGCACTGGCCGGTGAGTTTTACCACCAACCTTCTGCAAAAATGAAACTCGTTGGTGTGACGGGGACTAACGGTAAAACCACCACCACACAATTAATTGCTCAGTGGGCTCAAGGGCTAGGGGAAACTAGCGCAGTAATGGGAACCGTGGGTAATGGCCTATTAGGCCATGTGTCACCAAGCGAAAATACCACGGGCTCTGCGGTAGATATTCAACTTGAATTGACCCAGTTATTGAACCAAAAAGCAACATTAACAGCGATGGAAGTTTCTTCCCATGGATTAGTGCAAGGCCGTGTCGCAGACTTACAGTTCGATGCCGCTGTGTTCACTAATTTAAGCCGTGATCACCTTGATTATCACGGCGATATGGAAAGCTATGAAGCCGCTAAATGGCTATTGTTTTCCACACATAATACAAAATCGCAAATTATCAATGCGGATGATGCGATTGGTTTGAAGTGGCTGCAGCGTTTACCACAAGCGTGCGCGGTGACCATGGAAAACAAAATTCCTCAAGATTGGCAAGGCCCATGGTTAAAAGCAATGGAAGTTGAATACCACGACAAAGGCGCCACTATCCATTTTGATTCCTCATGGGGAAATGGTGACTTTGAAAGCCCATTGATGGGAGCATTTAATGTCAGCAACTTATTAGTGGCAATGGCAACTTTGCTGATGATGGATTATCCGTTAAACAAACTGCTGGCTGCTACATCTTCATTGTCACCAGTTTGCGGCCGTATGGAAGTGTTTAGTGCACCGAATAAACCGACAGTTGTTGTTGATTATGCGCATACTCCTGATGCCTTAGAAAAAGCCTTAGTGGCAGCACGCTTACATTGCAAAGGGCAATTATGGTGTGTATTTGGTTGCGGTGGTGACCGTGACAAAGGTAAGCGCCCTCTGATGGGAGCCGCAGCAGAAGAATATGCAGATAAAATCGTGATCACAGATGACAACCCGCGCAGCGAAGACCCTATCGACATTATTAATGACATCATGGCTGGACTATTAGATTCCAGCCGTGCCTTAGCCATTCCAGGTCGTCCAGAAGCAGTGACAAACACCATTTTACAGGCATCTCCTGATGATGTGATTGTGATTGCCGGCAAAGGTCATGAAGATTATCAAATTATTGGTCAGCGCAAGCTAGATTACTCCGACCGTTTAACGGTGGCACGTTTGTTGGGGGTAATCGCATGATCTCTTTAACACTCGCTCAGCTGGCACAGATTACCCAAGGGCAGATTGAGTCTGCTCCAAATACCAATGTTTTGATTAGCTCTGTTAGTACTGATAGCCGTAAAATTGCTGAAAATTGCCTATTTATTGCCTTAAAAGGTGAACGCTTCGACGCCCATGATTTCGCAAAACAAGTGGTGGTTGCTGGAGCTAAAGCGTTACTTGTTGAGCGCAAACTGGATGTGGATTGCCCACAAGTTATCGTAAAAGACTCGCGTATTGCGATGGGCCAATTGGCTGCATGGGTTCGTCAGCAGAGCAGAGCTCGAATCGTTGGCTTGACGGGCTCTTCGGGCAAAACATCTGTTAAAGAAATGACCGCATCTATTTTATCTGAGCGCGGTAAAACCTTATATACCGCCGGTAATTTAAACAACGATATTGGTGTGCCTTTGACACTATTTCGTTTAACAAATGATGATGAATTCGCTGTGATAGAAATGGGTGCTAATCACCCTAATGAAATCGCCTACACAACCAATATTGTTAAACCAGAAGCGGCGTTAGTTAACAATTTATTTGCTGCGCACTTAGCGGGCTTTGGTTCACCGGAAGGGGTTGCGACAGCCAAAGGTGAAATTTATCAAGGTGTTCCAGAAGAAGGAACCGCAATTGTTAACCTTGATAGCTACAGTGAAAAATGGCAGTTTCAGCCACGCCAAACTGTTTGGTATTACTCGCTAACTTCACAAGCAAAAGCGGATTTCTATCCTTCTGATATTCAAGTGAAACAGCTAACAACAGATTTTGTGTTACATACCCCTGTTGGTAGTGTCGATATCACCTTGCCATTACCAGGGCGGCATAACATTGCTAATGTGTTAGCGGCAAGTGCATTGGCGATTTCTGTCGGCGCTAGCCTAGAAGATATCAAAAACGGCATAGCAAAAACGCAAGCGGTACCCGGGCGTTTATACCCTGTGCGCTTGAGTGAACACAAAGTGGTATTAGATGACACTTATAACGCCAATGATGGCTCAATGATCGCAGCAATTCAGGTCCTCGAAAAAATGCCGGGTTACCGCATCTTAGTGGTAGGGGATATGGGGGAACTGGGTGATTATGCCGAAGATTGCCACCAACGTGTAGGTGTTGCCGCTAAGCAGGCGGGTTTAGATAAGGTATTCAGTGTTGGTCAGTTAAGTGAGTTGATCAGCCAATTTAGTGAGTGTGGTGAGCACTTCACAGTGAAAGCAGATTTATTAACCCGACTAATTCCGCTAGCGCAGCAGAAGGACGTTGTTTCTATTTTAGTTAAAGGTTCACGCAGCTCCGCGATGGAAGATGTTGTGAATGCATTGAAGGAGTGCTTCGAATGTTAGTCTGGCTTGCCGAAATGTTAGTCCACAAGTTTTCTGTTCTGAACGTCTTTTCTTATTTGACGTTCAGGGCCATTGTCGGTTTGCTGACGGCACTCGCCATTGCTCTGTGGATGGGGCCTCATTTAATTGCTTACCTGCAGAAAATGCAAATTGGTCAAGTCGTTCGTAACGAAGGCCCTGAGTCTCACTTTAGTAAGCGTGGGACCCCAACTATGGGCGGGTTATTGATCTTATTTTCAATTACCGTTTCAACATTGTTATGGGCTCGATTAGACAACCCTTACGTTTGGTGTGTACTACTCGTGCTAGTCGGGTATGGCATTGTCGGTTTTGTTGACGACTACCGGAAAGTGGTTCGTAAAGACACTCGTGGCTTAATCGCGCGTTGGAAATATTTCTGGCAATCCGTGATTGCGTTAATAGTTGCCTTTTCCATGTACGCGATTGGTAAAGATACCCCAGCAACTCAGTTAGTTGTACCATTTTTCAAAGACGTAATGCCACAACTGGGCATGCTGTATATTTTGCTGACCTATTTTGTGATTGTTGGAACCAGTAACGCAGTAAACCTAACCGATGGCTTGGATGGCTTAGCTATCATGCCAACGGTATTTGTTGCCGCAGGTTTTGCATTAGTGGCATGGGCAACAGGTAACGTCAACTTTGCCAGTTACTTACATATTCCATTTTTACCCCATGCAGGTGAACTGGTGATTGTCTGTACTGCCATTGTGGGGGCAGGGTTAGGCTTCTTATGGTTTAACACATACCCAGCGCAAGTATTTATGGGCGATGTCGGCTCATTGGCGCTTGGCGGTGCACTGGGGACTATTGCGGTATTACTGCGCCAAGAGTTTTTATTAGTGATTATGGGCGGTGTGTTCGTCGTTGAGACGCTGTCAGTTATTTTACAAGTCGGTTCATTTAAATTGCGTGGACAACGTATTTTCCGTATGGCACCAATTCATCACCATTATGAATTGAAGGGTTGGCCAGAACCACGTGTTATCGTGCGTTTCTGGATTATCTCGTTAATGCTAGTCCTGATTGGGCTGGCAACCTTGAAGGTGCGTTAAGATGGTTGATTATCAGGGTAAGAACGTCGTTATTATTGGGCTGGGGATCACCGGCCTCTCTTGCGTTCACTTTTTCCTTGAGCGCGGCGTGGTGCCTCGCGTTATGGATACCCGTGCAGTACCGCCTGGTGTAGATAAACTCCCAGAAAATGTAGAATGCCATAGTGGCAGTTTGAATAATAGCTGGTTACAGGCCGCCGATTTAATTGTTGCTAGTCCAGGAATTGCGTTAGCGACCCCTCAATTACAGCAGGCTGCAGAAAATGGCATCGAAATTGTGGGTGATATCGAATTATTTTGCCGTGAAGCAGATGCACCGATTGTCGCGATTACAGGTTCAAATGGTAAAAGCACTGTCACGTCATTGGTTGGTGAAATGGCTAAAGCAGCGGGTATTTCAGTTGGTGTAGGTGGCAACATTGGTACGCCAGCACTTTCATTACTCAATGCAGGGCATAATCTGTACGTTTTAGAACTTTCCAGCTTCCAATTAGAAACCACTTCAAGTTTAGAAGCGACCGCCGCGACAGTCTTAAATATTAGTGAAGATCATATGGATAGATATCCATTAGGTCTAGAACAGTACCGTGAAGCGAAATTAAAAATTTATCACAATGCTCAAAACTGCATTGTTAACGTACAAGATATACTGACCTTACCCGCTAATCATACTTTGGATGAATGCATTAGTTTTGGCTTAAATAGTGGTGATTATTTCTTTGATACCCAAAAACGGGTGTTAGTGGCTCAAGGAAAAGAGCTATTAGATGTCAATGAAATGCACTTAACTGGCCAACACAATTACCTTAATGCGTTAGCCGCGTTAGCATTGGCGGATGCAGTGGATATTCCTCGTCCAGCTTGCCTTCAAGTATTGAAAGAATATGCGGGGTTAGCACATCGTTTCGAATTAGTGTTATTCAATAACGGTGTTCGCTGGATTAATGACTCTAAAGCCACAAATGTTGGAAGTACAGAAGCGGCATTAAATGGGTTACACGTGGATGGCAATATCTATTTATTATTAGGTGGGGATGGCAAGTCAGCCGATTTTTCACCATTAAAACAATATATTGCTGCGGATAACTACCGCTTATATTGCTTTGGTCGTGATGGGAAAGCATTAGCTGATATGGCACCTGAAAAATCAGTATTGACTGAGACTATGGAACAAAGCTTACGCCAAATTGCGCCACAATTAAAAGCGGGGGACATGGTGCTGTTATCCCCTGCATGTGCCAGTTTGGATCAGTTTAAAAGTTTTGAGCAGCGTGGAACTGTCTTTGCTCAATTAGCCCAGGAGTTAGGTTAATGACGATACCGGGTGCGATGCGTTTAAAAAATTGGGTCATTGGTGAAAAAAATGGCGTGATTTCAGGCTCAACGCTTTACGACCGTACATTAGTGTGGTTGGCATTCGGTTTAGCCGCAGTGGGTTTTATCATGGTCACATCCGCTTCCATGCCAGTTGGCCAACGCTTAACAGAAGACCCGTTCTATTTCGCTAAGCGTGATGTGGTGTATATCGTTATCGCATTTATTTTAGCGTTGGGTGTCATGCGTATCCCGATGGCAGTTTGGGAAAAGTACAATTTCATTTTGTTGATGGTTTCACTTGGCATGCTAGTGGTGGTGCTGGTTGCAGGAAGTTCAGTTAACGGGGCATCACGCTGGATAGACATCGGTTTGGTAAAAATTCAACCAGCAGAAATTTCGAAATTTACGTTGTTTTGCTATGTGTCCAGTTACTTGGTGCGTAAATCCGATGAAGTCAGAACCCGTTTTCTTGGCTTTATTAAACCGATGTGTATTTTGATTGTTATGGCGTCATTGCTTTTATTACAGCCTGACTTAGGGACCGTTATCGTATTAGTGGTTACCACTCTGGGATTGTTATTTTTAGCGGGCGCAAGGTTAGCGCCGTTTATTATTGGTATTGCCGCTTGCGCAGTGGGGGTATTGGCTTTGATTTGGTTCGAGCCGTACCGCTTACGTCGTGTTACATCGTTTTTGAACCCGTGGGATGACCCGTTTGGCAGTGGTTATCAGCTAACCCAATCTTTAATGGCTTTTGGTCGTGGTGAAGTGTTTGGGCAAGGGCTTGGTAATTCAGTACAAAAATTAGAGTATTTGCCAGAAGCACACACAGACTTTATTTTCTCGGTTTTAGCTGAGGAGCTCGGGTACTTTGGCGTTGTATTGGTTCTGCTGATGGTCTTTATGTTGGCATTTAGAGCAATGATGATTGGCCGTCGCGCATTGATGTCAAACCAATTATTCGGTGGTTATTTAGCTTGTTCAATTGGTATTTGGTTTACCTTCCAAGCCTTAGTTAACGTTGGGGCTGCATCCGGGATGT
Source organism: Providencia sp. PROV156 (assembly GCF_028480905.1). Taxonomy (NCBI): domain Bacteria; kingdom Pseudomonadati; phylum Pseudomonadota; class Gammaproteobacteria; order Enterobacterales; family Morganellaceae; genus Providencia; species Providencia sp. PROV156. The sequence goes on from NZ_JAMPPE010000019.1 coordinate 43,380, forward strand.
TACCGACAAAAGGTTTAACATTGCCATTAATTAGTTATGGTGGTTCGAGTTTACTGGTAATGGCTGCTGCCATTGCGATATTACTGAGAATTGATTTTGAAACACGCCTTGAAAAAGCGCAGGCGTTTGTAAGGAGCACTAAATGAGTCAGGCAAAGAAATTACTCGTCATGGCAGGTGGAACTGGAGGACATGTTTTTCCAGGTTTAGCCGTGGCACATTATTTGCAGGCTCAAGGGTGGGAAATCCGTTGGTTAGGCACGGCTGACCGAATGGAAGCAACATTAGTGCCTAAACACGGTATCGATATTGAATTTATTCAAATTTCTGGTCTCAGGGGTAAAGGCATTGCCGCCCAACTGGGGGCGCCATGGCGTATTTATAAAGCAATTCGCCAAGCAAAAACAATTATCAAGCGTTATCAGCCAGATGCTGTATTAGGCATGGGAGGCTATGTTTCGGGGCCCGGTGGTATTGCGGCATGGCAATGTGGTGTACCCGTTGTGCTTCATGAACAAAATGGTATTGCAGGGTTAACGAATAAATGGCTATCTCGAATTGCAAAAAGAGTATTACAAGCCTTTCCGGGGGCATTTCCTGACGCACCAGTTGTAGGGAATCCAGTACGGGAAGATGTTTTGGCTCTACCTGCACCACAGGAACGTTTAGCGGGCCGAGAAGGCGCTATACGCGTATTGGTTGTCGGTGGTAGCCAAGGGGCACGGATTTTAAATCAGGTGATGCCTCTGGTTGCTGAAAAAGTAGGCAAACAGTTAAATATCTGGCATCAAGCGGGAAAAGGCAGTAAGGAATCGACAGAAGCATTGTATAATGAGCACATGCAAGTTTCAGTCAATTCTGAGTATAAAGTTACTGAATTTATTGATGATATGGCGCAAGCTTACGCATGGGCAGATATTGTTGTTTGTCGGTCTGGCGCACTAACCGTAAGTGAAATTGCAGCCGCAGGTTTACCGGCTATTTTTGTTCCTTTTCAACATAAAGACCGTCAACAGTATTGGAACGCATTACCGCTAGAAAAAGCGGGGGCGGCTAAAATTTTAGAACAGTCACAATTTACCGCAGATGCTGTGGCGAGCTTATTAGGGCAATGGGACAGAAACGAATTACTCTCAATGGCTGAAAAAGCACATAGTTGTGCAATTACTGATGCAACAGAGCGAGTTGCTGCCGTGATCTGTGAAGTGGCTAAATAATATTAGTCATAATTGATACCGAATTAATTAGAAGCGAAGAAATATAGTGAATACACAACAATTAGCGAAATTAAGAACATCAGTGCCAGAAATGAGAAGAGTCAGGCACATCCATTTTGTCGGCATCGGCGGTGCTGGCATGGGTGGTATCGCTGAAGTGTTGGCAAATGAAGGCTATGAAATTAGTGGTTCAGATTTAGCTCCGAATGCAGTGACTCAACAATTAACCGCATTAGGGGCAACGATTTACTTTAATCACCGTCCAGAGAACGTTGAAAATGCCAGTGTTGTCGTCGTATCAACAGCGATCTCAAGTGAGAACCCAGAAATTCAAGCCGCCAAAGAATTGCGTATTCCTGTTATTCGTCGTGCGGAAATGTTAGCGGAATTAATGCGTTATCGTCATGGCATTGCTGTTGCAGGTACCCACGGGAAAACCACTACGACAGCAATGATTTCTGGGATTTATGCACAAGCAGGCCTTGACCCCACATTTGTGAATGGGGGATTGGTTAAATCAGCAGGAACGCATGCACGTTTAGGTAGTAGCCGCTACTTGATCGCAGAAGCCGATGAAAGCGATGCTTCATTCTTGCATTTGCAACCGTTAGTTGCAGTTGTGACCAATATCGAAGCAGACCATATGGATACTTACCAAGGTGACTTCGATAATTTAACGAATACGTTCATTAATTTCTTGCACAATTTGCCATTTTACGGGCGCGCAGTGATGTGTATTGATGATCCAGTCATTCGTTCGTTACTACCCAAAATTGGCCGCTATATCACCACTTATGGTTTTAGTGAAGACGCTGATGTGCGTATCACGCAATATGAGCAAAAAGGAAATCAAGGCTTTTTCACTATTGCCCGTGAAAATATGCCAGAACTGACGGTGGTTCTAAATGCACCAGGGCGTCACAATGCTCTCAATGCGACAGCCGCAGTGGCGGTTGCCACAGAAGAAGGTATTGACGATTTACATATTTTATCTGCACTAGTTGAATTTCAAGGAACAGGGCGTCGCTTTGATTTCCTAGGGAATTTCCCTCTGCGAAATGTGAATGGCAAAGAGGGTGAAGTGATGCTAGTCGATGACTATGGTCATCACCCAACCGAAGTGGATGCAACGATTAAAGCCGCGAGAGCAGGCTGGCCAGATAAGCGTATTGTAATGGTATTCCAACCGCATCGCTATACTCGTACTCGTGACTTATACGATGATTTTGTTAACGTTTTGGGGCAGGTTGATGTGCTGCTAATGTTAGACGTATATTCAGCGGGCGAAAAGCATGTACCAGGTGCGGATAGCCGCTCATTGTGCCGCTCAATTCGTGGTCGTGGTCAGATTGATCCTATTTATGTTGCAGATATTGAACAAATTCCACATATTTTAGCTCAAACTCTTGATGAAAATGATTTAATTTTAGTTCAAGGCGCAGGAAATATTGGTAAAATAGCCAAAAGCCTAGCAGAAGCAAAATTACAGCCACCGATGATTGAGGAATAAAAATGACAGAGAAAGTTGCGGTTCTATTAGGAGGCTCATCTGCTGAACGTGAAGTTTCACTTCAGTCAGGAAATGCTGTGCTGGCAGGGCTACGCCAAGCAGGTATTGATGCTCATCCTATCGACCCTCAAGATTTCCCTGTAGAAACATTGAAAGATGCAGGTTTCAATAAAGTTTTTATTGCGTTACATGGCCGCGGTGGTGAAGACGGTACATTACAAGGGCTGTTAGAAACACTAAATCTGCCTTATACCGGCAGTGGTGTTATGGCTTCAGCGCTTAGCATGGATAAGTTGAGAACAAAACAATTATGGCAAGGTGCAGGATTAAGTGTATCGCCGTATGTTTACTTAACAAAACAGCAGTATAAGCAGGCTTCTTATGAGCAAATTGTCGCTAAAGTGCAATTTCTCGGATTACCTCTTATCGTGAAGCCAAGCCTTGAAGGCTCCAGTGTTGGTATGAGTAAAGTTGATAACTTAGAGGCATTGCCTGCTGCACTGGATCTTGCGTTTCAATTTGATGAAACGTTGTTAATTGAAAAATGGCTGAGTGGTCCTGAGTTCACGGTCGCGGTGTTAGGAGGCAACACTCTACCGTCAATTCGTATTCAACCACCAGGTATTTTTTATGACTACGAAGCGAAATATTTATCTGATGAAACTCAATATTTTTGCCCAAGTGGTTTAGATGAACAGCTTGAGTCAGAACTCGCAGACTTAGCGCTGAAAGCTTACCAAGTTGTTGGTTGTGAAGGCTGGGGGCGAGTTGATGTAATGCAAGGCAGCGATGGCCAATTTTATCTGTTGGAAGTTAATACATCGCCAGGTATGACAAGCCATAGCCTAGTACCGATGGCTGCTCGTCAGGCAGGTATGAGTTTTTCACAGTTAGTTGTGCAAATTTTGAGATTGGCTCGTTGATATGTCACAAGCAGCACTAAATGTTAGGCATCATAATCAAAAGAACGATGAGGATCCTCGTTCAGGAGGACCTAGTAATGGTGCATTTTTAGGTGGGTTATTTTTCTTCCTATTTGTGGTTGGCACTATCATCTGGAGTGGTTGGATGGTAATGACTTGGATGAAAGATGCGGATCGGCTGCCGATGTCCAAGTTAGTGTTAACGGGTGAGCGCCATTACACCAAAAATGATGATGTTAGAAAGGCTATTTTAGCGCTAGGGCAGCCTGGGACGTTTATGACCGTCGATGTCAACGCTATCCAGAAGCAAATAAGCATGATGCCATGGGTACGCCAAGTGACTGTGCGTAAACAATGGCCAGATGAATTGAAAATTCATATTGTTGAATACCGCCCATTCGCTAGGTGGAACGACCAAAACATGGTGGACGAACAAGGTCGGGTATTTAACTTACCGGTTAGTGAAAATGGTAAAGGCGATTATGTGTTGCTTTATGGGCCACAAGGTAGCCAAAAAGAGGTTCTTAAAGAGTTCGCAGTCTTTAAGAACACATTAGCTGCACATAATCTAAAGCTAAAATCGCTATCGATGACAGCCAGAAATGCATGGCAAATTATTTTAGACAACGATGTTAGAATCGAATTGGGTAAGAAAGATGTGTCAGAGCGGTTAAATAGGTTCCTTGAACTGTATCCGCTTTTGCAGCAAACAACGGATAAACGCGTTGACTATGTTGACTTACGTTATTCCAGTGGTGCTGCGGTGGGCTGGGCGCCACTGTTGGTTGATGCTCCACCGGAGTTACAATAAAGACGATGACTAATAACAAAAATTAGGCAGAAAAAATGATTAAAGCAACGGACAGAAAATTAGTGGTAGGCCTTGAAATTGGAACTTCCAAGGTATCAGCCCTTGTTGGCGAAATTCTGCCCGATGGTATGGTTAATATTATTGGGGTGGGAAGTTGTCCATCTCGTGGAATGGACAAAGGTGGCGTAAACGATCTTGAATCAGTGGTAAAATGTGTACAAAGAGCCATTGATCAGGCAGAACTCATGGCCGACTGCCAAATTTCATCAGTTTACCTTGCACTATCGGGTAAGCACGTCAGTTGCCAAAATGAGATTGGTATGGTGCCAGTTTCAGAAGAAGAAGTGACGCAAGAAGATGTTGACAGTGTTGTGCATACAGCAAAATCGGTACGTGTTCGCGATGAGCACAGAATTTTGCACGTGATACCGCAAGAATTTGCAATAGATTACCAAGAAGGGATTAAAAACCCGGTTGGTTTATCAGGTGTACGTATGCAAGCCAAAGTTCATTTGATCACCTGCCATAACGATATGGCAAAAAATATTGTTAAAGCCGTTGAACGCTGTGGGTTAAAAGTTGATCAGCTTATTTTTGCTGGTCTCGCTGCAAGTTATAGTGTTTTAACGGAAGATGAGCGTGAATTAGGTGTATGTGTCGTTGATATCGGTGGCGGCACTATGGATATGGCGGTTTACACTGGCGGGGCTTTGCGCCATACAAAAGTCATCCCGTATGCAGGCAATGTGGTGACAAGCGACATCGCTTATGCATTTGGAACACCACCTAGTGATGCAGAAGCCATTAAAGTGCGTCATGGGTGTGCAGTCGGTTCTATCGTGAGTAAAGACGAGACCGTGGAAGTGCCAAGTGTTGGTGGGCGACCACCAAGAAGCTTACAGCGTCAAACCTTAGCAGAAGTGATAGAGCCAAGGTATACTGAGCTGTTAAACTTAGTAAATGAAGAAATTTTAAATTTACAGGAACAGTTACGCCAACAAGGTGTCAAACACCATTTGGCAGCTGGTATCGTGTTGACTGGTGGGGCCGCACAAATTGATGGTTTAGTCGAATGTGCGCAAAAAGTGTTCCATACGCAAGTGCGAATTGGTACACCGCTCAACATCACAGGGTTAACGGATTATGCGCAGGAGCCATATTATTCAACAGCAGTAGGGCTTCTGCATTACGGTAAAGAAAGCCATTTAGGCGATGATACCGAAGTAGAAAAACGTGCATCAGTTAGTGGATGGTTTAGTAAAATCACCAGTTGGCTGAGAAAAGAATTTTAATTTTGATAAAGAAGCATATTATTAGCTTCAAAAGTAGTAAGCACAAAACGGAGAGACATTATGTTTGAACCAATGGAGCTAACCAACGATGCGGTGATTAAAGTCATCGGCGTTGGCGGCGGCGGCGGTAACGCCGTTGAACACATGGTGCGTGAACGTATTGAAGGCGTTGAATTCTTCGCTGTCAATACAGATGCACAAGCGCTGCGTAAAACCGCAGTTGGACAAACTATCCAGATCGGTACCGGTATTACCAAAGGTCTGGGTGCAGGTGCAAACCCTGAAGTTGGCCGTAATGCCGCTGAAGAAGATCGTGAGGCGCTGCGTAATGCTTTAGATGGCGCGGATATGGTCTTTATCGCAGCAGGTATGGGTGGCGGTACAGGGACTGGTGCAGCTCCGGTCGTTGCCGAGGTTGCCAAAGAATTGGGTATTCTGACAGTTGCTGTCGTGACTAAGCCTTTCAATTTCGAAGGTAAAAAGCGCATGGCATTTGCAGAGGCTGGTATCACTGAGTTGTCAAAACATGTTGACTCACTGATCACTATCCCAAATGATAAATTATTAAAAGTACTTGGTCGTGGTATCTCATTACTGGATGCTTTTGGTGCGGCAAATGACGTACTAAAAGGTGCAGTACAAGGTATCGCTGAACTGATTACACGCCCAGGTTTAATGAACGTAGACTTTGCTGACGTACGTACTGTGATGTCAGAAATGGGCTACGCAATGATGGGGTCAGGTGTTGCTCGTGGTGAAGATAGAGCAGAAGAAGCGGCAGAAATGGCTATTTCTAGTCCACTTCTTGAAGATATCGACCTGTCTGGTGCACGTGGTGTATTAGTTAACATCACGGCTGGTTTCGACCTGCGTTTAGATGAGTTTGAAACGGTGGGTAACACTATTCGTGCTTTCGCATCTGATAATGCAACTGTGGTAATCGGTACATCTCTTGACCCAGAAATGCACGAAGAACTGCGTGTTACAGTTGTTGCTACAGGTATTGGTATGGACAAACGTCCAGAAATTACTTTAGTTAGCAATAAAATGTCTCAGCAGGCGTCAATGGAACAGCGCTATCAGCAAATGCAAAATAGCATGTCTTCATTAACAGAAGAGAAACCAGCGGCTAAAGCGGTCAATGACCAAAATACGCAAACAAATAAAGAACCAGATTATCTTGATATTCCTGCGTTCTTGCGTAAACAGGCCGATTAATTTTATTTATATTGGTTTCTCCGCTTTTTGTGCTAAAATTTCCTACTGATTATCTTGTATGATGATCAGTAGGACTTATAACATTGCGAGAAAAATACGATGATCAAACAACGGACACTAAAACGTATTATTACAGCGACTGGTGTTGGTTTACATACCGGCAAGAAAGTTACGCTTACATTACGTCCAGCGCCGGCCAATACCGGGGTCATCTACCGTCGTACTGACCTTAATCCACCGGTTGATTTTCCGGCAGATGCGAAATCAGTTCGTGACACCATGTTATGTACTTGCTTAGTCAATGAAGATAATGTGCGTATTTCGACTGTTGAGCATTTGAATGCTGCCTTAGCAGGGTTAGGTATCGATAACATTGTTATTGAAGTCAATGCGCCTGAAATCCCTATTATGGATGGCAGTGCCGCACCATTTGTATTCTTACTGCTTGATGGCGGTATTGAAGAATTAAATTGTGCAAAGAAATTTTTACGTATAAAAGAAACAGTACGTGTTGAAGATGGTGATAAATGGGCTGAAATGCGACCTTATAATGGGTTTAGCCTTGATTTCACAATCGATTTTCAGCATCCAGCGATTGATAGTAGCACACAACGCTACTCACTTGATTTCTCAGCGGAATCATTTGTAAATCAAATAAGCCGTGCGCGTACTTTTGGCTTTATGCGTGATATTGAATATCTGCAATCAAAAGGCTTATGCTTAGGCGGTAGTTTCGACTGCGCCATCGTTGTTGATGACTATAAAGTTCTTAACGAAGATGGCTTACGTTTTGAAGATGAATTCGTTCGTCACAAAATGTTGGATGCAATTGGTGATTTATTCATGTGTGGGCACAATATTATTGGCGCATTCACGGCGTTTAAATCAGGCCATGCATTGAATAACAAGCTATTACAAGCAGTTTTAGCGAAAGAATCAGCTTGGGATCTCGTCACATTTGAAGACGAAGCTCAATTGCCTGTCGCATTCAAAGCACCTTCAACGGTGTTTGCATAAAATTTGATTATGCAGCTATCTTCGAGAACTGATCGAATTTAGCCTTTTCTGTTGGTTGCGCTAGTACTCTCTCCGGCTAGCGCAGCCAGCCGCTCAAACCTTTCTTTTAATCCTTTCGGGCTATTTTCGGCTAATTTCAAAAGCGCTTGTGCAGTTTGTGGACTTATCTGACGTTCGTTCATTTTTTGACTTATTGAGACTGTTTGCTTAGTTAGTGAACTATTTTGTCTCGATTTTCGCATAAGATCGGGATTGATTCTGATGTCGATAGAGGATAAAGATGGTAGAATGGACGTTCTTAATGCAGAAAGAAGATTGATTTTTTCGTAATTAAGTCGGGTCATCCAACTGGCGTTTGCCACTTCAATGACCATAACATTATTACGATAGTTTGCAACACGGCACATGGGTTTGATTTCAGCCGGCAGTAATCCTTTTACAGTACGATTCAGTTTGATAATCGCTTTTGCATTACGCTGAATAGTTTGTAAAGTGTTTGATGATGTTGCCAATGAGCCTTCAAGAACATCAAAAAGTGCTTGTGGATGACTATCTCTCATTTTTAGCTCCAGCTGAGAATGAAACAACGAATTGCAAATAATAATTTTGTCACTTATTCATTATATAAGAGTTTGATGGGCATTTTAAATTTTTGGCGACAACTTGGTAGAAAATACTTTTGGTCCCACCTGCTATTAGGTGTGGTTGCCACAGGTGTCGGCTTGCCTACAATTTTAAATGCGTTATCAGATTCTCAACATACACAGGTTAACTCTTCTCCAGTTAATCGCCAAAGCCAAGCTGTGAATGCTTTTGACAATTTATTTGCTCAACAGAATTCCCAACGCTCTTCGTCATCATCGTCATCTTATTCAGTAAATTACTGGCAGCAACATGCGGTAAGAAACGTTATTCGGCAGCTAACTTTTGCTTTTTCGGCGACAGAAGACGATGATGTAAACGCTGCAACAGAAGAGACTGAACAGCTTATTGCCCCACAATTGATGTTAGACACGCTGTATGCCATGTTAGCACAGCGTTCACTTCAGTGGGATGAAAGTGTTATTCAATTTAGTCATTATAACTATCCCCATATTATTGCCTATCAACCTGCAATTTGGATTGCTCAAGTACACGGCATTCGTGCCGGCCCGTTAACAGTTTAATCTTCATTCATGGTAAAACAGCTCATCGCTGTGCTGTTTTACGCCATAAAATTTATAAAAATTTAAAGTAATTAATTGATTATTAGAGATTAAAATATGTTAACAAAGATTTTGACCAAAGTTTTTGGTAGCCGTAATGACCGTACGTTGCGCCGCTTACGTAAAGAAGTTGAAAAAATTAACCGTCTTGAACCCGATTTCGAAAAGTTATCTGATGATGAGTTAAAAGCAAAAACGGTGGAATTTCGTGAGCGTTTAACGAAAGGTGAAAGTTTAGAAAGTATCATTCCTGAGGCATTTGCAACTGTTCGTGAAGCAAGTAAACGTGTATTTGGTATGCGTCACTTTGATGTACAGCTTATCGGTGGAATGGTACTGAATGAACGCTGTATCGCAGAAATGCGTACGGGGGAAGGTAAAACTTTAACAGCAACATTACCTGCTTATATCAACGCATTAAGTGGTAAAGGGGTTCACGTAGTTACGGTGAATGATTACTTAGCCAAACGTGATGCTGAAAATAACCGCCCATTATTTGAATTCTTAGGCTTAACTGTGGGTATCAACCTGCCAGGTATGGCTCCGCCTGCAAAACGTGAAGCATATGCGGCAGATATTACTTACGGTACTAATAATGAATTTGGTTTCGACTACCTACGTGACAACATGGCGTTTAGCCCTGAAGAGCGTGTTCAGCGTAAATTGCATTATGCTTTGGTGGATGAGGTTGACTCCATTCTTATCGATGAAGCGCGTACACCACTGATTATTTCAGGTCCTGCAGAAGACAGTTCTGAACTGTACCAAAAAGTTGATAAACTTATTCCATATCTTCAACGTCAAGAGAAAGAAGATTCAGATACTTTCCAAGGGGAAGGCCATTTTTCTGTCGATGAAAAATCGCGTCAAGTGACTATAACTGAACGTGGACTGGTGTTAATCGAAGAGCTTCTAGCAAAAGAAGGTTTAATGGATGAAGGAGAGTCTTTATATTCACCTTCTAACATCATGTTAATGCACCATGTGATGGCGGGCTTACGTGCTCATGCGCTATTTACCTTAGACGTTGATTATATTGTAAAAGACGGTCAAATTGTTATTGTTGATGAACACACCGGCCGTACAATGGAAGGGCGTCGTTGGTCTGACGGCTTACACCAAGCAGTAGAAGCGAAAGAAGGCGTTGAAATTCAAAACGAAAACCAAACCTTGGCTTCAATTACTTTCCAGAACTATTTCCGTTTATATGAAAAGCTTGCAGGTATGACAGGTACTGCGGATACCGAAGCTTTTGAGTTTAGCTCAATTTATAAACTCGATACAATTGTTATCCCAACTAACCGCCCAATGGTGCGTAAAGATTTACCTGACCTCGTTTATATGAACGAAGCTGATAAGTTTGCAGCAATTATTGAAGATATTCGTGAAAGAACTGCCAATGGGCAACCCGTTCTTGTTGGTACAATTTCAATCGAAAAATCCGAATTGATTTCGAATGCGTTGAAAAAAGCTAAAATTGCTCATAATGTTTTGAATGCAAAATTCCATGCAATGGAAGCTGACATCATTGCGAATGCGGGTCAAGCTGGAGCTGTAACGATCGCAACTAATATGGCCGGTCGTGGTACTGACATCATGCTAGGTGGTAGCTGGCAAACTGAGGTTGCTGCATTAGAAGAGCCAACTCAAGAGCAAATTGATGAAATCAAAGCAAACTGGAAAGTTCGCCATGACGCTGTTTTAGCAGCAGGTGGTTTACATATTATTGGTACAGAACGTCATGAGTCACGTCGTATCGATAACCAGTTACGTGGTCGTGCCGGTCGTCAAGGGGATGCGGGTTCATCTCGTTTTTACTTATCAATGGAAGATGCGCTGATGCGTATTTTTGCTTCAGACCGCGTTACTGGCATGATGAAAAAGTTAGGTATGAAGCCGGGTGAAGCGATTGAACACCCATGGGTGACCAAGGCTATTGCTAATGCGCAACGTAAAGTTGAAAGCCGTAACTTTGATATCCGTAAACAATTACTTGAATATGATGATGTTGCAAGTGACCAACGTCGTGCGATTTATACTCAGCGTAATGAACTACTGGATGGCGGTGATATTAAAGAAACGGTTGATAGCATTCGTGAAGATGTATTAACCACAACGATGGATGCCTATATTCCACCTCAATCACTTGAAGAAATGTGGGATATCGAAGGACTACATCAGCGTTTAGTCAATGATTTTGACCTCGATTTACCAATCAAAGAGTGGTTAGATAAAGAGCCAGAGTTACACGAAGAAACATTACGTGAACGTATTATGGCAAAAGCGATTGAAGTTTATGATCGTAAAGAAGAAATTGTTGGCGCGGAAGCGATGCGTAATTTCGAAAAAGGTGTCATGTTGCAAACATTAGACACGTTATGGAAAGAGCACTTAGCGTCAATGGATTACTTACGCCAAGGTATTCATTTGCGTGGTTATGCGCAAAAAGATCCTAAGCAAGAATACAAACGTGAATCTTTCAGTATGTTTGCTAACATGCTTGAAGCATTGAAATATGAAGTGATTAGTACTTTATCTAAGGTACAAGTTCGTTTACCTGAAGAGGTTGAAGCATTAGAACAACAGCGTCGTGAAGAAGCTGAGCGTTTAGCGAAGAGGCAACAATTAAGCCATGAAGCGGGCGCTGAATCTTTAATGACTGAAACCGAAGCTAAAATTGCAACCCAAGGTCACAAAATTGGCCGTAATGACCCTTGTCCTTGTGGTTCGGGTAAAAAATACAAGCAATGCCATGGCCGTTTAAATTAATTTACTATTAACTCATTAATATAAAAAAGGCGGGGTAACCCGCCTTTTTGACGAAAAAATTATGGAAAAAAAACATTTGCATATCGCGGCTGGGATTATTCGTAACCCCGAGCAAAAAATTTTTATTACTAAACGACCAGAAGGCACGCATATGGCTGGTTTTTGGGAATTTCCCGGTGGGAAACTTGAAGTTAATGAATCTCCTGAAGCCGCTTTAATTCGCGAACTTGAAGAAGAAGTTGGAATTGTAGTGACTAAGAACGAGTTATTTCATCGGGTTGACCATGAGTTTGATGACCGTTTCATTACACTCTATTTTTTTATGGTATCTTCATGGGAAAATGAACCGTATGGCAGAGAAGGGCAGGATTTGCGTTGGGTTTCTCAGCATGAGCTTAAAGCTGAAGAATTTCCCCCAGCAAACCGTATCATTGTTGATTTATTAACACAGAGAAGTGATCAACATAATAGCTGATAATGATATTAAGTGGAAAATACACAATAATATATTTTCCACTTAATTTACGATGTCACGACTTATACATTATTTATCTGGTTGTTCACTCCAGTCATCGCTGTCAGAAATATCCCCTTGACTCGCAATTCGTTTTTCTTCACTAGCCCATTCACCAAGGTCAATAAGTTGACAACGCTTACTACAAAATGGCCGGAACGGGCTATTTTCATTCCAAACAACTATTTTTTTACATGTAGGGCAATTAACTTCAATGATTTCACTCATAAAAATATTTCTCTAGCTAGCAACAGGATAACTCAAAATTAATAATATCGGGGAGTATACCATTCTCACTGTCGATATGTAGAAAACGTAGTGCGAATCGTGTTTTGTGGCCAGAGATTTGTGGGTATACCAAGTGTTCTGCAGTTAACTTGATGCGTAGTAGTTCTTTACCTTCTACGTTGTCTTGATAAAAACCATTATGAGACTCTTTTTGTTCAAAGATTCCATTTTGCCGAATTAGTGTTAGAACAGCTTGCAATGCATCATTGAGTGGGTCGAGGCTTTGCAACCAGCCACTAATGACCTTGTCTCGTTCAGTTTGTGGAATATTTAACCAAAGTTGTAAAGTCGGTAGGTCGAAACTACAACAGCCACCAGGAATACTCAAACGTTGGCGTACCATACTAATAATTTTATCTGTACGTAGATGGTGGCCAAAGCGTGCTGCGGACATTAAATTGGATGTTGTTTCTGATAATTGTTTTAGTAATGTAGATATTAATTGGTTATCAGCGTTAGGAGCTTCTGCCCAATTAGATAGCCGAGTTCGTTGTTTTTCTAGTTCTTTTATAAGCTCAGAACGAACCTCTCCTCTATCTAGGATTTCAATTAATTCTGAAACTGAGCGAAAAAAAGCAATACCAGTAGAGTAGGAGGTAATATTACTTAACTCATAAATTTGAGATAAAAGTGTTTCAAGGCGCAACCACGAACGAATTTTTTCATTCATTGGGTATTCATAAGTAATTAAATTTGTTGTAATTAATTCGCCCATTTTAATTCCTATTTTTTTATTCTTGCTAGTGTTAAGTACTGGTTATGAAGAATTGCTACCTTGTCAGAGAGATCCGTGCCATGAGTATGGTTTGTTATTATATCGTTGGCATGACTAAGTCGTTTTTCACGACTAACTTGTGCATTAAGTATATTAGTTACTTGTTCTAAACTGGTCTTATCTCTTTTTAGGGTTCGTTGAATTTGTTCTTCGACAGTAACATCAACAACTAATACCCTATCAGCCAAATGATGAATATTATTTTCAATTAATAAAGGGACTACCCATAATACATAAGGGTAATCTATTTGTTGAAATTGTTTTTGCGTTTCTTGTTGAATCAATGGATGAAGTAGAGCATTCAGCCACTTTTTTTCATCGGGCTTAGAAAAAATAATGTCTCGTAAGCGTTGCCTATCTAGGCACCCGTTGGGAAGAATAATATCTTCACCGAAGTGATATCTAATACTTTCAAGGGCTGGGCTGTCAGGCTCAACAACCTGTCGTGCAATCACATCGGCATCAACTAGGGGGACTCCAAGTTTAGCAAACTCGTTTGCAACTGTTGTTTTACCACTTCCAATACCACCTGTTAAAGCAACTATATAAGGCATATGATTATTCATTTACTCGTTGAAAAAAAATAGATTACACTGAAATAAATCATTTGTCTTCATCCAAAGTAATATACTGTGAATAGTTTAAAAAAATATTATATAAAGTTGTTAGGATAAAATGTAATATTCATATCCACATGAAATTATTTATAGTTCAGTTATAACGTTACCTAAATTAAATATCGGTAGATACATTGCTAACATGATCATACCTACTAGGATGGCAATTAAAAGGAGTAAAATAGGTTCAATATTTTTTAGGTTTTTTTCAGTAATAAAAATATATTGCTCTGAATAATATTTGAATAAATACTTTGAAAAGTAGTGTATTTTTCCAGATTCTTCTGCAATAGACATTAGCTGTACAGATAAATCAGGAAAGAACTTGGTTTTCTTCATAGCATGGGACAGTAACTCTCCTTTATGTACCGATATATGCACGTGTTCACAGTCTTTTTTATATTGATGGTTATTGATAGTTTGAATTGTGCATTTTAAACATTCGGATAATGATAACCCTACGTTAATTGTTGAGTGCATCGTTAAAAAATACAAACTTAAGTTATGGAGTTGTAATGATTTTTTGAATATCGGTAGGTGAATTATTGTGTTTTTTAATAAAGATAATGTTTTTTCTTTGAATTTAAATACGAGAGGGAGAGAAAGTAAAAGAAAAGAAAATAAGTAAACTAAGTACTCTCTTAGAAAGCTTGAAATAAAGGTTATGATTTTTGTAACGAGAGGTAATTCGTGTTTGGTATTTTGATAGATGTTTTCAAATTGAGGAACTACATAGACCATCATAATGATTAATAACATTATTGAAAATGAAGAAAGAATTATTGGGTATCGTATCGATTTACTGATGAGTAAAGACACTTTATTATTATGATCCAATATTGAATTGATTGTACTAAAACTTTGTTCGTATTGCCCTGTTTTCTCGGCAATGGTAATAATGCTTATTATAGTATCATTAAATATTGTTGGGTGCTTCTTCAAATACTGTGAAAACTTCTCTCCTTTTTCTATATGAACTATCGAGTTTTCAATAATATCAATCCAAAAAGGAAGTTGGCAGTTGGTATGTAATATTTTTAAGCATTGTACGAGATTAATACCTGATGATGATAATAAAGATAACTGGTGGAAGAAATGAATTCGATAATTAATATTCTTTTTGTCCAATGAAAATAATGTTTTTAACTTTATTTGTACAGGAATTAAATTTCTTTCAGATATGTTGATGAATGCATGTTTTTTGCTTTTTGCTATTAATGTGCTGTATGTTAGTTGATTGTTAAAATCAATGGCGATATATGAATAAATAAACATGTTAATTTACTCCATTTCCGATGATAGAATAGATTTCTTGGAGAGTTGTCTCACTCATTTCAACGAGCTCTATTCCTGCATTAAAAAGGTTAACAAAATTACTTTGATTTTCTAATGTATTTTTTGTCAGTATTTCGCTAATATTGCTTTGATCTATATATTCATAAACTGCGGTTCTTCCCATAAAACCAGAAAAACATAGCTCACACCCCTTTGAGGACCATTCATTAATTACACAGTTATTGTGTAATTTAGTTTTCTTAGGTGTTTTTTCTTTGCAGTGAGGGCAAAGTTTTCTTACTAATCTTTGTGCAATAACCATTTTCAAACATGATTTAAGTTGACTATTTTCTACTCCTAATTGGTTCATTCTCTCTATTGCACTGAATGTACAATTGGTATGCAATGTCGACAAAACTAGATGGCCAGTTTGCGCAGCTCGAGTCGCGATCTTAGCTGTTTCTTCATCACGAATCTCACCGATCATAATGACATCAGGGTCTTGTCGCAGTAGCGCCCTTAAAATAGAAGAAAAATTAAGTTTATATTTTTCATTGACTTGAGTTTGGTTGATTCCTTGTAATGGAATTTCAATTGGGTCTTCAATGGTTGTTATATTTCTTGAGGACTGATTTAAATATTCTAAGTAGCTATAAAGAGTTACTGTTTTACCGCTTCCTGTCGGCCCTGTGACTAAAATTAATCCTTGTGGACGATTTAAATACTCTTTTAATAACTCTAGAAGGGAAGAGCACATCCCTATGTGCTCTAAAGAATATTTTAATTGTGTATTTAAAATACGTAAGACCAATTTTTCCCCATGAATTGTCGGAATACTCGAAAGACGGATGCTATAGTTTTGTCCATCAAAGTACCAACTCATTTGGCCATCTTGTGGAAGTCTTTTCTCCGCGATATTCATTTTTGCCAATATTTTTATACGAGCAATAATTTCACTATTAATTTCGTAAGGTGGAGAAGGAATAAAATATAACTTTCCATCGACACGTAATCGAATTTTTAACCCTTGCTTAGTCGGCTCAAGGTGTATATCTGATGAGCGTTTATGAACCGCTGTTTTTAATAGCTCCTCAACAAAACTAATCGCAGGAGATGAAGTGCGTAATAGTTCGGGTTCTGGAGATTGATAACTACTTTCTTCCTCCTTTATTTCATGTATTGTATTATTAAAATAATGGTCTATTTTTTCTTTTGGCCAAATATCATAGCATACAGGGACACTAGCAATAAATTTTAATGTGGCGATCAAGTTGTCATCTGGTTTTTTAACAACAGCTATAGATAACCGTTTTTGATTATAATCGATGATTATAATGTAATTTCTATCACATATACTCTTAAGTTCTTTATAAATAAACTGCTCGTTTTTAGTCATGTTCATATAAATACTTCCAGTTAAAACACAAAGGTTTTATTACATAATGACTTCAATTTGGCATTATCTTTGTTTTCGCAAACAACTGTCCAATTAAAGGGGTTACCTATGCTAGGAAGGGTTGGTGTTAATGTGACTTTTAAGCCTGATAATGATTTGTCAGTAGAAAATGTAATAACCCCAGATTTAATTTCTATTTTACTAATGTATTTTCCAGTTATATTGGTAGGGATATCATCATTACCTCCATTACATTGTGATAAACTCCCTCGATTAAAGCTACATATTTCAACACTGTTTTTATATGGGATAACAGTCTGGAGTACATCAGTAATTGCTGCTTTTTGCATATAGCTTTGATAGCCAGGGATAGCAATAGCACTTAGAATTGATATAATTGCAATTACTACCATAATTTCAATGAGTGAAAATCCTTGTTGATTCATAAATAAAACCTCCGTTGTTAAGTGAGGTTTCATCATAATTATATTTTTAAGTTAAAATTAGAGTTTCAAAAAGGTAGTGCGAAACGATTTGTGATTTTTTATTGAAATGTACGTGGGGTTTCATTTTTCTTCGAGCAGCTTCGCAAAAAAATAATAAAGAAAAATAGAGGCTGGAGTTCAGTTATAAATTAAGAGAAGATAAGTTTATCTATTTTGCATTAGCGGGTAAATTGAATAAAGATATTATCCGCTAATAATTATAAAGTTAACAATTGTTTAATTTATTCTTATAATATCCCCAATCAAAAAATGGGCCGGGATCCGTTTTACGACCAGGAGCTATATTACTATGACCAGTAATATTATTTTTAATTAGTGGGTATTCAAGTATAAGTAAATTAGTTAAATAAGTAAGGGATTGATATTGTTCTTCTGTAAATGGTTCAAAATCAGTGCCTTCTAGCTCAATACCAATAGAAAAGTCGTTACATTTTTCTTGGCCTTGGTAGGAAGACTGCCCAGCGTGCCAAGCCCGTAAATGAAAGGGGACATATTGAATGATTGCACCATCACGGCGTATTAGGCAATGAGCTGAAACTCGAAGATGTCTGATTTCATTAAAAAATGGGTGTTCATCAGGGTTTAAAGTCCCTGTAAATAATTGGTTTATATAAGGGCCACCAAATTGACCTGGAGGAAGGCTGATATTATGAATAACTAGAAGAGAAGGTATGGTATTAGAGGGGCGCTCATCATGATGTGGAGAAGGGATATGAGTCACATTATTTAGCCAACCATTGTGTATTTTCATATCGTTATCCATAGTATTCTCTTTTCTTTTTTGTTAACACTCGTTATCTGCGAACGAAAAGATTAGCATAGATGAAACAAAGCGAGTGCATATTTTGGAGTTAAAATGACTATACGGCGATATGATGAACAACAAAGACGTAAAATGCTTCTTGAGCGGTTACAGGTTGACATTCCTTTTATGGTCAGTGTTGCTTTGAAAGAAGATTTAGGTCAATCTGTTGATTATAAAAAAGATATTACTGGTCAGCTGTTAAATGTAGGTACACAAGCGAGTGCTCGAATTATTACTCGTGAACATGGCGTTTTCTGTGGGAAACAATGGTTAGATGAAGTTTTTCTTCAACTTGGTGGGCAAGTCAACATTGATTGGAAAGTTCAAGATGGTGAAACCGTTACCCCTAACCAAGTTCTCTGTGAGATGCATGGCCCATCACAAATTTTATTAACAGGTGAACGCACCTCTTTGAATTTCATTCAAACGCTTTCTTCTGTTTCAAGTATAACTGCCGAATATGTAAAACAAATCACAGGTACAAGAGCGAAGTTACTTGATACCCGTAAAACTATCCCTGGTTTAAGAACCGCTTTAAAATATGCGGTATTGATGGGGGGAGGGTTTAATCATCGTCTAGGTTTATCGGATGCTTACTTAATAAAAGAAAACCATATTATATCCGCAGGTTCAGTCGAACGAGCGGTTGAATTAGCGCGTAGCGCCCATCCGGATGTCCCAATTGAAATTGAAGTAGAAAGCTTAGATGAGCTATTACGAGCTTTAAAAGCGAATGCTGATATCATTATGTTGGATAATTTTACTCCAGTTATGATGAAAGAAGCGGTAGTGTTAACGGCAGGAAAAGCGGCACTTGAAGTTTCTGGCGATGTCACATTAGAAACGATAAAAGAGTTCGCAGAAACAGGGGTTGATTTTATTTCTGTTGGGGCGCTAACCAAACATATTAAAGCCATGGATTTGTCTATGCGTTTTATTGATAAGAATAGGTAAGTGATCTGGTTAATACACTCAGGGTGCCTTAACTGGGCTCATTAATCTTAGTGTTATTGATGAGACCTATACATTAGTCACCTATTTACGTTAATGCGTTAAATAGGTGACTAACATCTGACTCACTCGTTACCAAATTGTATTTTGGCATTGATTTAACTATTTAATGGGTTACAACGAAATATTTTGTAGCTCCTAGCTAATCGAATCTCGAAACCTTATCGCATTTTCCGTGCCACCTATAAATTGAAACATTACAGTGCTATTTTATTTTCGACATCAATTTTATTCTAAAATAATAGATAGGCTTGAGTGTAATTTAATCAATGAAATTTGAGTTAAATTTAAAACCACTTGTAATTTTAACATTTAATTAACGTTGTTGTGTTCCAAACGAGTAAAGACTGCAATTAATGAGTTAATTTGATTTTAAATGCACTTGTTTTAAATTTAAATTCATTATATTGGTTGCTTTAACGGTTCAGTTTTTGCATTTTAGCATAAAAAATCGTTTTTAATGTTAAAATTTGTCATGTCAAATTGCATATTAAGTTATCAATTCATGCTAAATTTTAAAAAAAATTGTTAAGATTTGCAGGATTTTATGATTTAGCGCAAGGTCTTTATGGACAGATAGTGAATACTTTGTTACTTTATTAACCCATAAATAAATTGGTATTACCAATTAACACTGGGTAATACGTAATCAATAATTACTCACTCATGAATATGGCAGATTATGACTTACGGTAAAATTCGCCAACCAAAGTTATCAGATGTAATAGAGCAGCGTCTCGAACATCTTATTTTCGAAGGGACATTACGCCCTGGCGAAAAGCTGCCTCCTGAGCGCGAACTTGCAAAACAGTTTGACGTATCTCGACCATCAGTGCGTGAAGCAATTCAAACATTAGAGGCGAAAGGCCTTTTATCTCGCCGCCAAGGTGGCGGAACATTCGTGCAAAAGAAAATGTGGCAAAGCTTTAGTGACCCTTTAGCTCAGCTACTTGAAGGCAATCCAGAATCTCAATTCGATCTTCTTGAAACTCGTCATGCCCTTGAAGGTATTGCTGCGTATTACGCGGCACTCCGTGGTACAGATGAAGATCTCGAACGGATTCGCCAAAGCTATGAATTAATTAAGACAGCGCAAGAAAATGGCGGATTAGAAGCAGAGTCAGATGCAGTATTACAATATCAATTAATTGTCACTGAAGCTGCTCATAACGTCGTTTTGCTACATCTATTGCGTTGTATGATCCCTATGTTAGAACAAAATATTCGGCAGAACTTTGAGTTCTTATATACCCGTAAAGAAATGTATAAAGCAGTTAGTGAACATCGAGCACAAATTTTTGCCGCTATAATGGCAAGAGAACCAGAAAAAGCACGTGAAGCTTCTCATCGCCATTTAGCCTTTATTGAAGATTTACTGTTGGATATTAGCCGAGAGCAAACTCGCAGAGAACGTTCTTTACGTCGGTTACAGCAACATCCTGATTTGAATTGATAATATAGATCCTGACTGCTGCGTCTATATTATTGTGAATACTCTAATTGAGAGTTAAAGCGGCAACTACATCAGGGCCTATCTTCCCGCTGTTTTATAGCGACTGGGAAAATAGCAGGAAGATAGGCTCCACATAAACATATAAAATAGATAACAGATAAGGAATACACCATGTCAGATATGTTAAAAAATGACGTGGATCCGATTGAAACTCGCGACTGGCTACAGGCGATTGAATCGGTCATCCGTGAAGAAGGTGTTGATCGTGCTCAGTTTATTATCGAACAGGTATTAAGCGAAGCGCGTAAAGGCGGTGTTAATATTGCCGCTGGTGCATCTGGTCATTCTGATTACATCAACACAATTGCTGTTGAAGATGAGCCGGCATACCCTGGTAACATGGATTTAGAGCGCCGTATTCGCTCTGCAATTCGTTGGAACGCAGTGATGACTGTTTTACGCGCTTCCAAAAAAGACTTAGAACTGGGTGGCCATATGGCTTCTTTCCAGTCATCAGCAACTTTATATGAAGTGTGCTTTAACCACTTCTTCCGTGCGCATAATAACAATGACGGCGGGGACTTAGTCTTCTTCCAAGGCCACATCTCTCCAGGTATTTACGCACGTGCGTTCTTGGAAGGCCGCTTAACTGAAGAGCAAATGAACAACTTCCGTCAAGAAATTGGTGGAAATGGTCTGTCTTCTTATCCACACCCTAAATTAATGCCTGATTTCTGGCAGTTCCCTACTGTATCAATGGGTCTGGGTCCAATTAATGCTATTTATCAAGCGAAATTCCTGAAATACCTTGATAACCGCGGACTGAAAGATACATCAGCTCAGCGCGTATATGCATTCCTTGGTGATGGTGAGATGGATGAGCCAGAGTCTAAAGGTGCAATTACTATCGCAACTCGCGATAAATTAGATAACTTAGTATTTGTTATCAACTGTAACCTGCAACGTTTAGATGGACCAGTTACAGGTAATGGTAAAATTGTTAATGAACTAGAAGGTATCTTTAATGGTGCTGGCTGGCAAGTTATCAAAGTTATGTGGGGCGACCGTTGGGATGAATTACTGCGTAAAGACACAAGCGGTAAACTTGTTCAATTAATGAACGAAACCTTAGATGGTGACTACCAAACCTTTAAATCACGTGACGGTGCATACGTTCGTGAGCACTTCTTTAATCGTTACCCAGAAACTGCAGCATTAGTTAAAGATATGACTGATGATGAAATTTGGGCACTGAACCGTGGTGGTCACGATCCGAAGAAAGTGTATGCTGCATTCAAAAAAGCACAAGAAACTAAAGGTAAACCAACTGTTATTTTAGCGCAAACCATCAAAGGTTATGGTATGGGCGAAACTGCAGAAGGTAAAAACATTGCTCACCAAGTGAAGAAAATGAACATGGATGGCGTTCGTCATTTCCGTGATCAATTCAATGTACCCGTTGCTGATGAGCAAATTGAAAAACTGCCATACATTACGTTTGAAAAAGATTCCGAAGAGTACAAATATCTGCATGAGCGCCGTCAAGCGTTAGGTGGTTATTTGCCAGCTCGTCGTTCAACCTTTGATGAAAAATTGGATATCCCTGCACTGGCAGATTTCAGCCAATTATTGGAAGAGCAATCTAAAGAAATTTCAACAACTATCGCGTTCGTTCGTGCGTTGAACGTTATGTTGAAAAACAAATCGATCAAAGAGCGTTTAGTACCAATCATCGCTGATGAAGCACGTACATTTGGTATGGAAGGTCTATTCCGTCAAATCGGTATCTATAGCCCTAAAGGCCAGCAATATACTCCGCAAGACCGTGAGCAAGTTGCTTACTATAAAGAAGACTCTAAAGGTCAAATTCTGCAAGAAGGTATCAATGAGCTGGGAGCAGGTTCTTCTTGGTTAGCGGCTGCGACATCATACAGCACTAACAACTTGCCGATGATCCCATTCTATATCTACTACTCAATGTTTGGTTTCCAACGTATTGGTGACTTGATGTGGGCAGCGGGTGACCAACAAGCACGCGGTTTCTTAATTGGTGGTACTTCCGGCCGTACAACCCTGAATGGTGAAGGTCTACAGCATGAAGATGGCCATAGCCATATTCAATCACTGACTATCCCTAACTGTATTTCTTATGACCCAGCTTTCGCTTACGAAGTTGCGGTGATCATGCAAGACGGCTTAGAGCGTATGTACGGTGAGAAACAAGAAAACGTTTACTACTACATCACGACGCTGAATGAAAACTACCACATGCCAGCAATGCCAGAAGGCGTAGAAGAAGGTATCCGTAAAGGTATCTATAAACTGGCTTCTGTTGAAGGTAGCAAAGGTAAAGTTCAGCTGTTAGGTTCAGGTTCAATGATGCGTCACGTGCGTGAAGCCGCTGACATCTTGTCTGCTGAGTATGGAATCGGTTCTGATGTCTATAGCGTGACTTCATTCACTGAATTGGCACGTGATGGCCAAGATTGTGAGCGTTGGAACATGCTGCACCCATCTGAAGCACCACGTGTTCCATACATTGCTCAAGTTATGAATGATGCACCAGCAGTTGCATCAACTGACTATATGAAACTGTTTGCAGAACAAGTTCGTACTTATGTTCCTGCAAGTGATTACCGTGTTCTGGGTACAGATGGTTTCGGTCGTTCAGACAGTCGTGAAAACCTGCGTCACCACTTTGAAGTGGATACATCCTATGTGATCGTTGCAGCGTTAGGTGAATTAGCTAAACGTGGTGAGATTGATGTAAAAGTCGTTGAAGAAGCGATTAAAAAATACAACATCAACCCAGATAAAGTTAACCCACGTTTGGCATAAGAGGTAAAAATCAATGTCTATTGAAATCCAAGTGCCTGATATCGGTGCTGATGAAGTTGAAGTCACCGAAGTGATGGTTAAAGTTGGCGACAAAGTAGAAGCTGAGCAATCGCTTATTACCGTTGAAGGTGATAAAGCTTCTATGGAAGTCCCATCTCCACAAGCGGGGGTGGTAAAAGAAATTAAAATTGCTGTTGGCGATAAAGTGACAACAGGCAAATTAATCATGGTATTCGAAGCGGAGGCGGGTGCAGCAGCTCCTGCACCTGCAGAAGCCCCTACAGCTCCAGCGGCAGCGCCAAGCGCAGCTGCATCTAAAGATGTTGCTGTTCCAGATATCGGTGGCGATGAAGTTGAAGTTACTGAAATTATGGTTAAAGTCGGTGACAAAGTAGAAGCTGAGCAATCTTTAATTACTGTTGAAGGTGACAAAGCTTCAATGGAAGTTCCTGCACCATTTGCTGGAACGGTTAAAGAAATCAAAATTGCAACCGGTGATAAAGTTAAAACCGGCTCATTGATTATGGTCTTTGAAGTTGCAGGCGCAGCACCTGCGGCGGCTCCAGCTGCACAAGCTGCTGCACCAGCGGCTCCAGCAGCATCAGCAATTAAAGATGTTAACGTTCCAGATATCGGTGGTGATGAAGTTGAAGTCACTGAAGTCATGGTAAAAGTGGGTGATACCGTTTCTGCTGAGCAATCAATCATTACCGTTGAAGGTGACAAAGCGTCAATGGAAGTTCCTGCGCCATTTGCTGGAACAGTTAAAGAAATCAAGATTGCGACTGGCGATAAAGTGAAAACTGGCTCGCTGATCATGACTTTTGAAGTGGCAGGTGCAGCGCCTGCAGCGGCTCCAGCAGCTCAACCGTCTGCTCCGGCTCCAGCGGCAGCTCCTGCACAAGCAGCGCCAGCGAAAGCAACTGACAGCAAAACTGAATTTGTTGAAAACGACGCATATATCCATGCAACACCGGTTATTCGCCGCTTAGCGCGTGAATTTGGTGTTAACTTAGCGAAAGTTAAAGGTACAGGTCGTAAGGGCCGTATCCTGCGTGAAGACGTTCAAGCTTACGTGAAAGATGCCGTAAAACGTGCGGAAGCTCCTGCAGCTGCGGGTGGTGGTTTACCAGGTATGCTGCCATGGCCGAAAGTGGATTACAGTAAATTCGGTGAAGTTGAAGAAGTTGAACTGGGTCGTATCCAAAAAATCTCTGGTGCTAACCTGAGCCGTAACTGGGTAATGATCCCGCACGTTACGCTGATGGAAGAAGTGGATACCACTGAAGTTGAAGAATTCCGTAAGCAACAAAACAAAGAAGCTGAGAAGAAAAAACTGGATGTGAAAATCACACCATTAGTTTTTGTCATGAAAGCTGTTGCTCGTGCTCTGGAAGAAATGCCACGCTTTAATAGCTCCATTTCTGAAGATGCACAGCGTCTGTTCCTGAAAAAATATATTAACATCGGTATTGCCGTAGATACTCCAAATGGCTTAGTTGTTCCTGTCTTCAAAGACGTTAACAAAAAAGGCATTTTAGAGCTATCTCGCGAACTGATGGAAGTTTCTAAGAAAGCGCGTGCAGGTAAACTGACTGCGTCTGATATGCAAGGTGGTTGCTTCACGATTTCAAGCCTTGGTGGTATCGGAACTACCGGTTTTGCACCTATCGTGAATGCACCAGAAGTTGCAATTATGGGACTGTCACGTTCTTCAATGAAACCTGTTTGGAATGGTAGCGAATTTGTTCCTCGCCTAATCCTGCCAATGTCACTGTCCTTTGACCATCGTGTAATCGATGGTGCTGATGGAGCTCGCTTCATCACCCTAGTAGGGCAATTAATGAGCGATATTCGCCGTTTAGTGATGTAAATAATAAGACCGGCGAATAGGCCGGTCTGTTTTATTTAGGCTGAGGCAGAATTTTTTGCTGCTGCTACGAAAGGTTGGGAGTTACATCACGAAATGAGCCTTTTCAGGGTGTTAACAATTCTGTAAACTGCTCTCGGTGTGTACTTTTCCAGTGGAAGATCGTTTATTCAGCAGTACCGCTGGACAAAACAAAAAGAGGTCATGATGAGTACTGAAATTAAAGCCCAAGTCGTTGTGCTTGGTGCAGGCCCTGCAGGCTATTCTGCGGCTTTCCGTTGCGCTGACTTAGGTTTAGAAACTGTTTTAGTAGAACGTTATTCAACCCTTGGTGGTGTTTGTTTAAACGTTGGTTGTATTCCTTCTAAAGCTTTACTCCATGTTGCAAAAGTGATCGAAGAAGCAAAAGCTTTAGCAGAACACGGTATCGTTTTTGGTGAGCCAAAAACTGACATTTCCAAAGTTCGCTTATGGAAAGAAAAAGTGATTAATCAGCTGACGGGTGGTCTGGCTGGTATGGCTAAAGGCCGTAAAGTTAACGTAGTTAACGGCTTCGGTAAATTCACAGGTGCCAACACGCTGGTTGTTGAAGGTGAAAACGGTAGCACAACTATCAATTTCGATAACGCAATTATTGCTGCGGGTTCCCGTCCAATTCAATTACCATTCATTCCACATGAAGACCCACGTATTTGGGACTCAACCGATGCATTAGAACTGAAAGAAGTTCCTGAGCGTCTGCTGGTTATGGGTGGGGGTATCATCGGTTTAGAAATGGGAACTGTGTATCATGCACTGGGTTCCCAAATCGATGTGGTTGAAATGTTTGACCAAGTCATCCCAGCGGCTGACAAAGATGTGGTTAAAGTATTCACCAAACAAATCAGTAAAAAATTCAACCTACTATTAGAAACTAAAGTAACAGCCGTTGAAGCGAAAGAAGACGGTATCTACGTTTCTATGGAAGGCAAAAAAGCTTCCGCAGAGCCGCAACGTTACGATGCTGTATTAGTGGCAATCGGCCGTGTTCCTAATGGTAAAAACTTGGATGCAGGCAAAGCTGGCGTTGAAGTTGATGACCGTGGCTTTATCCATGTCGATAAGCAAATGCGCACTAACGTTCCTCATATCTTCGCTATCGGTGATATCGTTGGCCAGCCAATGTTGGCTCACAAAGGTGTTCACGAGGGGCACGTTGCCGCAGAAGTTATCTCTGGTCTGAAACATTACTTTGACCCGAAAGTGATCCCATCAATCGCTTATACTGAGCCAGAAGTTGCATGGGTTGGTTTAACTGAGAAAGAAGCGAAAGAACAAAATATCAGCTACGAAGTTGCGACTTTCCCATGGGCAGCATCAGGCCGTGCAATTGCATCTGATTGCGCCGAAGGTATGACTAAGCTGATTTTCGACAAACAATCTAACCGTGTTATCGGTGGGGCTGTTGTCGGTGTGAACGGTGGTGAATTACTGGGCGAAATCGGCCTAGCAATTGAAATGGGTTGTGATGCTGAAGATTTAGCATTAACTATCCATGCTCACCCAACACTGTATGAATCAATCGGTATGGCTGCTGAAATTTACGAAGGTAGCATTACTGATTTACCAAACGCAAAAGCGAAAAAGAAAAAATAATTTTCTTTAATCGCATAGATAAATAGTATCTCTAGTATGCTGTTTATCACTAAAGCGAATTGAAGCCAATGTGGAAACTCATTGGCTTTTTTTGTTTTTGTGAATATAAACAATTAGTCACATGTTTCTGTTCTATTATTGATTAAAATAGATATTAATCATTTTATAAGTAATACGTTTTTAATTTTAAATGGCCGAATCTTTATTAATGATAACGGTTAGTTGACTATAAAAATATTAAATTCTAATTTCTTTATTCTGTTTTTTATAACTAATAAGGAAGTTAGTTTATGGATGGTGTGACAGACCTAGGTACAATAACGGTATGGGGAAGTAACCCTAGACCGCATTTCAATGATTGTTTTAATAATTATGATAATGCTCATGAAGATATTGATTTAACTGGGAGGTATGAAAAATTAAAAAGTATTTTACATGAAAATCTTTATGATAATATAAAACTAGCTGATATCCATGATGATGTTAATAATCACAAAATCGATGCTTTTCAAGATTATTCTACTACAATTAAAAATGATTTAAAATCTAAACAAATATCAATTGAAAATAATTTAATTACCTTAAGAAAGGATATTGTGGAGATTGAAAAATCGCCTGGCTGGAAATTTATCATTGATCCACAAAAATATCCTTGTACATACAAATGGCATTTTCAATCTTCAGACTCCTCAAATTTAAAAATTTCAGCAATCTTTAAATTTCGCACAATTGAAGATAGGGACAGGCTCCTCGCAGAGGATTTTGACGATAATATACCCGGTATACCGAGATTTCCTTTTGATAATATAGATCTATATATAGATGCGGTTAATAAGCGAGCTGACCGTGATGCTAGAAATCAATTGCTCGAAATTAAGAGACAACATAAAAGTATCACGGATAAAATTCAGTTTAATTTAAATGAATTAAATAAGCTGAAAATAGCCCAAAGTAGTGTATTTGCCGTTCCCACACCGAATGTTCCTACATTATCTCATGGCGTTGGTTTAAATACGCAAGCTACACAAACGGCAAACAGCAACATAGTCAAAGGTGTCGAAAATACCTTAGGTAATATTCGCGATGGCCTAGCTGAAACGTTTGATTGCTCTTTTGGCATGAGTTGCTCAAATGATATAGATAAAGCAGCAAAAAATCCAAATATGGGAATGGAGTTATCTAATTCAGAAAAAGCAAAATTAGGTGGTAGTACTTCTGGTACACCGGATGGTTGGGAGCCAGAGGATGAGGAACATGCTCGCCATAAGGAACAGCAACAAAAGAATTTTGAAGAATTAGCGAGGGTTTATGATAAAGACTCGCCTTCTCAGACTATGACTATTGACGGTCAAACAATTAAACAAGGTGTAGGAGGAAATCGTTATTCAACGAGGATTTATGATAGTCAAAACTTAACAGGCCAACAGATATATAATTATGCTGAACAATTAGCTGCTCAACCCCTAACTAAGGTAAAAGATGGTATTTATACTGCCAAACTAACTGATGGTACAATGATAACCCTTAGGAGCGTATCTAGTTCGGCAGAACAAACAGGTGCTCGCTGGACAGTCCAAATAAGAAATAATCCAACTTTACGCCAAGTAGAGAACGGTCTTGGAAGAAACGCAGAGATCAAGTTTAGGTAATAAATAAGATGATATCAAATATTGAATATAAAACTATTGCTGAATACGCTGAAACCCAAGCCCTTGATGGGTTATGGGCGTATCTCACGCCAGATATGCTTCCTTCGCTCCATGCTATGTATGATAATTTTCCTTTTCAGGAAAGGAAAAAAATATTTTTTTGGTTCTTAGACAAGTTACTACGTGATGGAAAGTTAAAATTAGCTAAGTATGGTAAATTTTTAAGTGGTTCAATAGATGAACAATTACAGTGCTTCTATACTGCATTTCCAGAAACAGAAGAGCAATTAATTGATCAGTTTTGGTTTTTTGATGAAGAATGCCCTGGCGGAGCCGTTTGGATACTTAAAGATGGGACAGTAGAATGGACGTAGAACCATCAAGGGCAGATTCTATCTATGGAATGTTTAATTCCAGAACGGCTCCAAGCGAGCATTGATGAGTTAATACAGAAAAGCATCACCGTAATTTCACAAAGTGAAACCTTTGGGCGGCTGGTTGATAGAGAAATTAAAGTCGTGGAAGGCTAGTTTTGAGGCTGCAATTAACAGGTTATCCTCTAATATGGAAAAAGTTGTGCATTTTGATGAAATTATTAGTGATGCAAAAGGGCTATGGCTATCAGGGTTGTTTGGTTCAATCGTTGGTTGGAATCCAAACAAATCTTTCTATGAACATAGGATTATATTTTTCTCTATGATAAAAGCGTTATTAGATGAGCAAGTAATTAAATTTTGTTCTCCAGATGACCCTTTAGGTAGAGTTGTTCCGTATTGGAATGCTAATAGTCAAGAAATTGTTAATTATCTTGAACAGCACTGGCCTGAAAATGCTAAAGCAAAAGATGATGACGACTTGAACTTCTATTTTTATGAAATGCCAGCGATTTTATGGAAAGATGAATCTGGAAAATATATGGGATCCTAAATTTTCTATCTGAGCTGGTTTAAGTTCGTTCCTCTCATATACAAAGAATTGCTTAATTATCCAGATAATCAACTGCCTGTAAGGCATCTTTAATTTATTTAAACTGAATAGCCACCGACTTGATAGACACCTTTAAGTTAGACGATATAGCTCTTCTTTCAGAAAAACCACAGGTACCTAAACCGGGAATTAGTGGTAAAGAAGGAGCTAAAGATGTACCTAGTTGGGCTAAAGGAGAAAAACTATTAGTGGGTGAAAATGGCAATAAATTTGCCGAAAGGTTACTAGATGCTAAATACGGAAAAGGTAATTCATTGGAATTTATTCAAGTTTTGAACTTGCTCAAAAGGCTCAAGACAAGGTATCTAATCAACCTGGATTCATAGATTACCCTGATGGGTTTAGTATTAGTGAAGAAGTTCTAGATAGAGATGGTTGGGTTGATGGTTTTGTAGTTTAAAGTAATTAAAGAGAGAGTCCAGTTCTGTGCAGGGATCTCCTTAGCCGCTTTACTCCCCCTCAGCTAGCCGTATAATCAACAGTCTGGAGGGGGAGTGGCTACCTTAGGCAATATGTGATGGCCTAGCGGAAACGTTTGATTGCTCTTTTGGCATGAGTTGCTCAAATGATTTAGATAAAGCAGCAAAAAATCCAAATGTTGGAACGGAGTTATCAGATTCTGATAGAATAGCGCTAGGCGGGACTGGCTCAGGAAGCCCTGACGGATGGGAGCCTGATAATAACTTAAGTACATCAGATAGGCGTTCAATACAGTCTTTGAGGGGGCAAGTAAGGTTACATAAAGAGAAATTAGCCGCTTATCGACGTAATCCAGATGCTTTTGACAACCAAGGACACCTTAAGAATGCGCCCAATAATACGGTTAGGCAACGCATTATTGATGGGCGAATTAAGCATTTAGAAAAAGAAATTAAAACATTTGAAAAGAACATAAATGAAATTAAGAATGGTAAAGGTTAAAATATGAAAATAGAACTGAGTCTACTGGAAGAGGCTATAGTAGCCATTTTCAAAGAGATGAAAGTACAGGGAATGGATAATATAGACTTAGATGCAGATTTTTATTGGAATGTGCCTTCTGAATCTATTTATGATATTTACAATGAGCCTACTCAGTTAGATATTGGGCAGTTAGAAGCTGATTATGAGATGCTATGTAAAGCTAAAGAAAATGAATTACTTATAAAGTATAACTTAAAAAATATATCAGCCATTCTTCGTTATTTATCAGAAAAACACGCAATATGATCTGACTTGATGATACTAAAGGTGTAAGCAAACGCTGGTTTGGCTATTGCTTACACCTTATCTACATCTACTAACTTTCAATCATGCGTGTAAGCTAAAACAAAATAATAGATATCAATAAGAAATCGCTATGCAACTAAAACCCTCTGCAATTTTAATTCACGTACCTGATGTTCAAGCGGGTTTGACTTGGTACCAACAAGCTTTTCCACAAGCAAAGGCAGAATACTTGCCTGAATTTGATTTCACCTTACTGCATGTCGGAGACTTCACGATAGAAGTGGTGCAAGCGGATAAAAAAGTCAGTGAAGGTAAAAAAGGAACGGTATTGTATTGGCAAGTCGATAATTTTGATTTGGCTTTTGAGCATTTTACTCAACTAGGGGCAAAACTGTACCGCGGGCCAATGTTAATAGATAGTAACAATCGAATGTGCCAACTGGAAGATCCATTTGGTAATTTAATTGGCCTAAAAGGACAATAAAATCAATTAAAATATTTAAAAAAATTAAAACCAATCGCAATGATTTACCTTATCAATTAGTAATATAAATAAAATTGCGATAAAAAATATAATTTGTGATAGCTGATGAAAAAAGGCACTAATTAGGGTGCTTTAAATTTTAAAATGCATTATAAAAAGTATGGTTTTTTCGGCGTTTTACGATGATTAATAGTATCTTAAGCTGAAAAATAACCAGTAATGAAGTGTTAAGGCGTAAAGTTAGTAGTTAAATGTTGCTTTCTTGTGAATGAATTAACATTACGTTTAAATTCTGCTATGCTGATCGCCCGAAGCTGGGCATAATTTTACCGCCATTGAGATTATGCGAGCAAATTCCTCTGACCTGGCACCGGATGATAATTTTGTCAGTATGGTGCAGACAGCCGGGTATATAAATAACAAAGAAGCGAGGAGAACGTCGTGCTAGAAGAATACCGTAAGCACGTAGCCGAGCGTGCCGCTCAAGGGATTGTCCCTAAGCCATTAGATGCGTCACAAGTAGCTGCACTGGTAGAGTTACTCAAAAACCCACCCAAAGGTGAAGAAGATTTCCTGTTAGACCTGCTGACCAACCGCGTCCCCCCTGGTGTTGATGAAGCAGCGTACGTAAAAGCTGGATTTTTAGCCGCGATAGCTAAAGGCGAAACTTCCTCTTCTCTTATCTCCCCTGAAAAAGCCATTGAACTGTTAGGTACTATGCAGGGTGGATATAACATTCACGCACTAATTGAAGCGTTGGATGACGAAAAACTGGCGCCAATCGCCGCTAAAGCACTTTCCCACACCTTACTGATGTTTGATAACTTCTACGACGTAGAAGAAAAAGCGAAAGCGGGAAATGTTCACGCTAAACAAGTTATTGAATCATGGGCGGATGCCGAGTGGTTCAAAGAGCGTCCTGCGTTAGCTGAAAAAATGACCGTAACTGTGTTCAAAGTTACGGGTGAAACTAACACAGATGACTTATCGCCAGCGCCTGATGCATGGTCACGCCCTGATATCCCATTACACGCATTAGCAATGCTGAAAAACGCACGCGATGGTATTGAACCAGACGATGCGGGTAATGTTGGTCCAATCAAGCAAATTGATGCATTAAATAAAAAAGGCTTCCCATTAGCTTACGTGGGTGACGTCGTCGGTACCGGTTCTTCTCGTAAATCAGCCACTAACTCCGTGCTGTGGTTTATGGGTGACGATATCCCATTTGTGCCAAATAAACGTGGCGGTGGGGTGGTATTAGGCGGCAAAATTGCACCAATCTTCTTTAATACGATGGAAGATGCGGGCGCATTACCGATTGAAGTGGATGTTTCTAAACTGAATATGGGCGATGTGATTGATATCTATCCATTTAAAGGTGAAGTTCGTAACCACGAAACGGGCGAACTGCTAGAAACATTTGAATTAAAAACAGATGTGTTGATTGACGAAGTGCGTGCAGGTGGTCGTATTCCACTGATTATCGGCCGTGGCTTAACCAATAAAGCACGTGAATCACTGGGCTTAGAAGCGACAGATGTATTCCGTCACGCGAAATCCGTTGCACAAAGCAATCGTGGTTTCTCATTAGCACAAAAAATGGTTGGTCGTGCTTGCGGTCGCCCAGGTATTCGCCCTGGCGAATATTGTGAGCCAAAAATGACCTCTGTAGGTTCACAAGATACAACCGGGCCGATGACCCGTGATGAACTGAAAGACCTAGCTTGCCTTGGTTTCTCAGCAGATTTAGTCATGCAGTCATTCTGCCATACAGCAGCGTATCCAAAACCTGTTGATGTGACAACACACCATACCTTACCTGATTTTATCATGAACCGTGGCGGTGTTTCTCTTCGTCCGGGAGATGGTATTATCCACTCATGGTTAAACCGTATGTTACTGCCAGATACCGTTGGTACAGGTGGTGACTCACATACGCGTTTCCCAATTGGTATTTCATTCCCTGCGGGTTCAGGTTTAGTCGCATTTGCTGCGGCGACAGGTGTTATGCCACTGGATATGCCTGAGTCAGTATTGGTTCGCTTTAAAGGTGAAATGCAGCCGGGTATCACTTTACGTGACCTCGTTCATGCAATTCCACTATATGCAATCAAAGACGGCCTATTGACCGTAGAGAAAAAAGGTAAGAAAAACATTTTCTCTGGCCGTATCTTAGAAATTGAAGGCTTACCTGAGCTGAAAGTCGAACAAGCGTTTGAATTAGCGGATGCGTCAGCAGAGCGTTCAGCGGCGGGTTGTACTATCAAATTAGATAAAGCGCCAATTATCGAATACCTGCAATCGAATATCGTTCTATTAAAGTGGATGATAGCCGAAGGTTATGGTGATCGCCGTACTATTGAACGCCGTATCAAAGGAATGGAAAGCTGGTTAGCGGACCCACAACTGCTGGAAGGTGATGCAGATGCGGAATACGCGGCAGTGATTGAAATTGACCTCAATGATATCAAAGAGCCAATTCTGTGTGCACCAAATGACCCAGATGATGCACGTTTATTGTCTGATGTGCAAAACGAGAAAATTGATGAGGTCTTCATCGGTTCTTGTATGACAAACATTGGTCACTTCCGTGCAGCAGGTAAGTTATTGGATTCTCATAAAGGCCAATTACCAACACGTTTATGGGTTGCGCCGCCAACTAAGATGGACGCAGCGCAACTAACCGAAGAAGGTTACTACAGTGTGTTTGGTAAGAGTGGTGCGCGAATTGAAGTTCCAGGGTGTTCACTATGTATGGGTAACCAAGCACGTGTAGCTGATGGGGCGACAGTCGTTTCCACTTCAACGCGTAACTTCCCTAACCGTTTAGGAACAGGTGCGAATGTTTACCTCGCATCAGCAGAACTGGCAGCGGTAGCTTCTCTGTTAGGTCGTTTACCAACGCCAGCAGAATATCTGCAGTTTATGGATAAGGTCGATGAAACAGCGGCGGATACATACCGTTACCTGAACTTTGACCAGTTATCACAATATACCGAAAAAGCGGATGGCGTGATTTTCCAAACAGCGGTGTAATAAGGTAATATTAATAACGGAGGCTCCTAATGTTAGGGGCCTTTTTTAATTGGGTGTATTTGCTAAATATATTCAGAAATTTCGATTAAATTTAAATCGACATCACGTAAGTAAATAGATCTAATTGCTCCAGTTGCACCAGTCCGATTCACCGGCCCTTCAATAATTTTTACACCTTGTTGTTCAATATGCATTTGCACGTCACACAGCGGTATATCACTAATAAAACATAAATCGAGTGCACCCGGTACAGGCAAGTGGGCTTTGGGTTCAAATTCTTTTCCATATTGGTGAATATTGATTTTTTGCTTCCCAAAACATAACGCATAACGCTGTTCACCAAAGGTAATAACTTCCATTTTTAACACCCGTTGGTAAAAGTCAATGCAGGCATCAATGTTAGTTGTGGTTAGCACTATATGGTCTAAGCGATCGATCATTAGAGCTCCTATTGTTTTAATTATGACTATTTTAATTATTTTCTTATTTAATATTAAGTGAATTACGTGGCTTATGTGTTGAAATCGGTGCTTTACTCAATTTTATTTTTTCTGTTGGTAATACCTCTCAACAAAGCGGTTTGACTCGCGTTATACTAGGTTCAATAACGCAAGAGTAGAGGGACTGCATATGGACTACCAATTTTTCCAAGATATCACCGGAGCTATCTCCGCTAAATTCTCGATGGATCATGAGGCTATTGGATATTGGCTTAATGAAGAGGTTAAAAATAACCTTAGTCTGTTAGATGCTATTGAAGAAAACTATGAAAAAATCAAAGGAAGTGAAAAACAATGGGAGCTTATTGGCCACGAATATACATTGTTGCTTGATGATGAAGAAGTGATGATCCGCGCCAACCAATTATCATTTGAAACTGAAGGGTTGGAAGAAGGAATGAGTTATTATGATAATGAAAGTGTTGCATTTTGCGGCACTGATGACTTCTTATTAATGCTAAAAGATTATCGAATTTTTGTTATAGAAAATAGATAAAATAATTTTATTTAGTGATTTGTTTTGTGTTTTAATGAATCATCGCTATTATTTGCAATGTACGGCCAGCCATTAAACGTTTCGTTAAAGATTTATTGGTTGGGGTTAATATTGATAATTGGATCCTAAAGGGCATATATATATGAATACTGATGATGTTACAGGCGCGTTGAATGATGCAACGAATTGGTTTGTGGCGAACCAAGATCTGTTAGTTCAGTATGCTGTGAATATCGTGTCTGCTATCGTTATCTTGATTGTCGGGATGATGATTGCAAAATGGGTCGGGCGTGGTTTACATCGCGTGATGACCATGAAAGGCATTGATTCAACAGTGAGTGACTTTTTATCAGCGATAGCGCGCTATACCATTGTTGCATTCACCTTAATTGCTGTATTAGGGAAAGTTGGCGTACAAACAGCCTCTGTGATTGCGGTAATGGGGGCGGCCGGTTTAGCGGTTGGCTTAGCATTACAAAACTCGCTGGGTAACTTTGCCGCAGGTGTGTTGCTGGTGGTATTTAGGCCACTAAAAGCGGGGGAGTATGTCTCAATCGGTGCTGTTGAAGGTACAGTGCAAAATGTACAAATATTTTCAACTACGCTAAGAACCGCAGATGACCGTATTATTGTTATTCCTAATGGAAAGATCATTGCCGATAACATTATTAATACCAGTCGTGAGCCTAACCGTCGTCAAGATATTATTGTAGGTGTTGCTTACGATTCTGATATTGATGTGGTGAAAAAAGTATTAGGTGATATCGTCGCCGCAGATAGCCGTATTCAGCATGCTAAAGGCGTTACTATCCGTTTACATGATATGGCACCATCGTCATTAAATTATTTAGTGCGTTTTTGGACCACCAATGGTGATGCATGGCCTGTGTATTGGGACTTGCTAGAAGAGTTTAAGCGAGCATTGGATAAACATAATATTGGTATCCCATTCCCACAAATGGATGTTCATGTTCATAAACAAAATGCGCCTATCAAGCAAGATGCTGCAGAGTAATATTTAGAAAGTCATATTCAGCAGTTTCACTGAAAATAAGAGCCTGTCTTCGATGGGCTCTTATTCATTTCTCACTCCTATATTTTTCTTACCGAACCGTTTTTAGTTATAAGTCATACTTATGACCTATTAGACTTAATCATTTCCACTAATAATTTTTTCTCGTTAATATCCATGCATATTAATTGAATAAAAAGTTGGGATTAATGCATGTTTTCGATCTATTTACAGGGTGCACTGTTGGGTGCAGCAATGATATTACCTTTAGGGCCGCAGAATGCTTTTGTCTTACAACAAGGAAGCCGGAAGCAGTTTCATTTAATGAGTGCATTATTATGCGCTTTAAGTGATACCGTTTTAATTATCGCAGGTGTTTTTGGTGGGAGCGCTTTATTAAGCCAGTCTGAAATATTAATGCAATTGATTACATGGGCAGGCGTAGTATTTCTTCTATGGTATGGCTATGGTGCGTTTCGGACAGCACTCAGCCCTGATGAGGTCATACTTCAAACAGAAAGCCGTGCTATCACAAGATGGAAAGTGATTGTCACATTATTTGCCGTCACTTGGCTGAATCCTCATGTTTATTTAGACACTTTCGTTGTATTGGGTAGTGTGGGAGGCCAATTAGAAAGCCAGCTGAGACCTTGGTTTACGGCTGGAGCATTAACGGCTTCTTTTGTTTGGTTTTTTGCGTTAGCGATACTTGCTGCTTGGTTTTCACCTGTGTTAAATAAACCGCGTTCACAGCGCATTATTAACATTTTTGTGGGGAGTGTGATGTGGTTTATTGCATTTCAACTTGCAATACAAGGGCTTAAGGGACTCGGTTTGATTTCTCAATAACAATATATCTTCAACAGACAAGCAATAAAGTTCAATTTCTCATTATTCTGACTGTACTTTTTGTTTCATGTGTTACTGTTAAATTGAGCTCAGGGATAGTTTATTACCAATTATCCCTTTTTTAGCGATAAATAATTGCCTTGGGAGGTTCTGTGAAATTAAAATCTTTAGTTTTAGCTGCGATGGTAGCAGGTGCTGCGGTTCCTACCATGTCATTGGCTGACCCGTTACCTAATGGTCCACACATTACGACTTCGGGTAATGCAATAGTGAAAGCGACACCTGATATGGCGACGCTGAATATTCAGGTGGAAGTGACTGCTAAAGATGCGGCGGCTGCGAAAGCCGGGGTCGATAAGCGAGTTGCGGAGTATTTTGAGTTTCTTAAGAAAAACGGCATTGAAAAAGAAGATATTAATGCAGCAAATGTGCGAACTCAGCCTAAATATGATTACAGTAGTGTGAAGCAAAAATCAACCATCGAAGGCTACACGGCAACACGTTCTGTTGAAGTGAAAGTGAAGAAATTAGACCAACTTAATGTCTTGTTAGATGGTGCTTTAGCCGCAGGTCTCAATGAAATCAACTCAGTACAGTTTGGTGTGGCTAATCCGCAACAGTACCGTGATGAAGCACGGTCTCAAGCGATTAAAAATGCGACAGAACAAGCTAATCTCTTAGCGAAAGGCTTTAATGTTCAGTTAGGTCCCGTGTATAGCATTAACTATAATGCGCCAGCTGCGGTGCCATATCCAATGGCAACAAGAAATTATGGTGGGGCGATGAAAGCCTCTGTTGCTCAAGACCTCAAGATTGATGAGACTTATGAACAACAGAGTATTGATTTTAATGACCAAGTTGATGTGGTCTTTGAATTAAAACGCTAGTTTTTTGCGGGTTCATCTTCTTGTTTTAACATCTGGCGCCCAGTTTTTAATAGGGCGTCAGTCACTTTTTTCATCGTACGGCTTTCAGGTGCGAAGCGGTGCCAATAAAGCATGCGTCGCTGACATAGCCCTGGCGTTAAATCAACCAACTCACC
This sequence comes from Providencia sp. PROV156, assembly GCF_028480905.1. Classification (NCBI taxonomy): domain Bacteria; kingdom Pseudomonadati; phylum Pseudomonadota; class Gammaproteobacteria; order Enterobacterales; family Morganellaceae; genus Providencia; species Providencia sp. PROV156. The sequence continues at coordinate 81,591 of NZ_JAMPPE010000019.1, forward strand.
ATTCGCTAATTCACTTGCTATCTGCAAATGTGGGATCATACAGCAGGTAGAACCTTGTTTCGCTAACTGTACAAAGGCCTCTGAGGAGTTCACGATATGGCATGGAACACTGCCGGGCGACAACCCAAAGTTTTGTTGCACAAACGCTTGGTGCATATCGTCTAAATGGTCGAAAGCAACCGCAGGCGCTTTTAATAACGAAGAGCGAGTCACCCCATCGGGGAAATATTTCGCTGCAAAGCCAGGTGACGCGACAAAAATATAGTCTAGTGCGCCAAGTTTATCGACCAAGCAACCCGGTAATGCTTGGGGTTGAATACTGATAGCGCCTACCACTTCACCACGTCTTAAACGTTCTTGGGTTCGGGTTTCATCTTCTACCTGAATATTTAGCCGAATAGGGCTGTTGCCTAATACAGGGTTTAGGGCTGGAAGAAACCAAGTTGCCAAGCTGTCGGCGTTGACGGCAAGTGAGAGCAATAAAGGGGTGGAACCACTATTTTCATCACCTAACCATTGTTCTTCTAACAATTCGACTTGATGAAGCAATGCTAGCAGTTTTTGCCCTTGTTCAGTTGGGTGTGGCGGAACGGTACGCACAAGTAGTGGCTGCCCAAATAGGTTTTCTAACTGCTTTATACGTTGTGACACAGCAGATTGCGTGATGCAGAGCTTTTGAGCTGCGCGCTCAAAGCCGCGTTCACGGATAACGGCATCCAGTGCTTGTAATGCGCGATAGTCAGGGCGCTTCATCAAAAAGATCTCCTTGTTGTTATTCTACCAAGCACTATGCCATATTTTTACAAATAACACTTAAAAATATTATTGTTGTGGCCTAAATCCCAAGAAGCGTGACACAAATACAGCGAACAAAGCTGCAACTTATTGGGTGTCCGGTATATACTAGTTATTAATAACCTTAATCACGACTCAATTAAATCTTAAAAGGCATGAGCATGACTCAGGACGAATTAAAAAAAGCGGTAGGTTGGGCAGCACTTGATTACGTAAAACCGGGCACTATTGTTGGTGTTGGAACGGGCTCGACAGCTTCACACTTCATTGATGCATTAGCAACAATGAAAGGTCAAATAGAAGGTGCGGTATCAAGTTCAGAAGTATCAACTCAAAAATTAAAATCATTGGGTATTACGGTATTTGATTGCAATGAAGTGGATTCCTTAGATGTTTATGTTGATGGCGCTGATGAAGTTGACCACCACATGAATATGATCAAAGGCGGTGGTGCGGCTTTAACACGTGAAAAAATTGTTTCTGCAATTGCAAAAACCTTTGTTTGTATCGTTGACGAATCTAAGTTAGTTGATGTGTTAGGCAAATTCCCTCTGCCTGTTGAAGTGATCCCAATGGCGCGTAGCTATGTGGCACGTGAATTGGTTAAACTGGGTGGCACGCCAGAGTACCGTCAAAATGTGATTACAGATAACGGTAATGTGATTTTAGATGTCCATAATTTAAATATTATTGACCCAGTGGCATTAGAAAATACCATTAATGGGATTGCAGGTGTTGTGACCGTTGGGTTATTCGCGAATCGTGGTGCAGACGTCGTCTTGATGGGAACTGCAAACGAAGGCGTTAAAACCATCAAGTTATAATCTATATCGTATTCAATTTTTTAATAAGCCAGTGGAGTTATACCCACTGGTTTTTTTGTCTTACTGGTATTTTGTCATTAGTTTATGATTTGATAGAAGCTAAATTAATTAACCAGTTTTATTAATATCACCAATTTGAAATTTATTTTATTTTTTTTAATATCTAGCTATTTTGGTGATATATCTCACACAAATAGGCATTGTGCAGGAAAAATCCTTATTTTGTGTTATCACCCCTGATTTTCTACCATTTAACTTCTTTTTCTTCGCGCTTTTTAGCATCCATTAAGCAAACGGTTGTATTGCTACTGCGCTATTTTTTGCTATGTTGGTATACGCTTCATAGCTCAAGGTAGATGGATGTCATCTCTCTTGAGCTATGTTAGGCAAACACATATGTTCATCTGTTATAAATCTTAAGTACGTTCACGATAGGGTAGGGAAATGGTTAAGGTATCTTTGCAAAAAGACAAAATTAAATTTTTACTGCTAGAAGGTGTGCACCAAAGTGCGGTTGATAACTTAAAAGCTGCGGGCTACACCAATATTGAATATCACAAAAGTGCGTTATCCGACGAAGAATTAAAAGAAGCGATTAAAGATGCACGTTTTGTAGGTATCCGTTCCCGTACTCATCTTACTGAAGAAATTTTTGCAGCAGCAGAAAAACTTGTTGCAGTGGGTTGCTTTTGTATCGGCACCAACCAAGTTGATTTAGATGCTGCGGCAAAACGTGGTATCCCTGTATTTAACGCACCATTTTCGAATACACGTTCCGTTGCAGAAATGGTATTAGGCCAATTATTACTTTTACTGCGTCGTATTCCTGAAGCGAATATGCAAGCCCACCGTGGTATTTGGGAAAAACAAGCGAAAGGCTGTTTTGAAGCACGCGGTAAGCGTCTTGGTATTGTTGGATATGGCCACATTGGTACTCAGTTAGGGATCTTAGCTGAGGGTATCGGTATGAATGTTTTCTTCTATGATATTGAAAACAAACTACCATTAGGTAATGCAACTCAAGTTCGTTCTTTAACTGAACTTCTGAATATGAGCGATGTGGTTAGCTTACATGTCCCTGAGACCCCAAGTACGAAGAATATGTTTGCTAAAGAACAATTCGACCGTATGAAGCCTGGTTCTATTTTCATTAACGCATCACGTGGAACAGTTGTGGATATTCCTTCACTGGCAGCCGCGTTGGAAAGCAAGCATTTATCAGGTGCTGCGGTGGACGTATTCCCAAGTGAGCCAGCTGCAAATAATGACCCTAATGACCCATTTATCTCTGAATTAATTAAGTTCGATAATGTGATTTTAACGCCGCACATTGGGGGCTCTACAGAAGAAGCTCAAGAAAATATTGGGTTAGAAGTGGCTAGTAAGTTGGCGAAATACTCAGATAATGGTTCAACACTATCTGCGGTTAACTTCCCTGAAGTTTCCCTGCCTGTCCATACTGAAGATACCAACCGTTTCTTGCATATTCATGAAAACCGTCCAGGTATTTTGAACAGCATCAACCAAGTATTTACTGAAAATAACATTAACGTTGTTGGCCAGTATTTACGTACATCAGGCAACGTAGGTTATGTGGTTATTGATGTATTAATGCAAACGCCAAACCAAACAGATGAAGCACTCCAGAAATTAAAAGATTTGCCTGGAACCATTCGTGCGCGTTTACTGTTCTAAGTTACGCTAAAAATTGTGTGAAATGATGGCGCGGGTATTTATGACCAGCGCCATACTTTTTGCGGCGTAATAATTTCGGGTAAAGGAACATCCCAGTGTGCGATGGGGAGTTTTTCTACTTGCTGGCAATTATGGGCAAGGCCAATTGGATAAAAACCGGTTTTTTGCCAATTTGCTAGAGTCCTATCATAGAACCCACCTCCCATACCTAACCGTTGCCCTTGAGTATCAAATGCCACTAATGGGATAAGCATGATATCCAGTTTCTCAAGTGGTAGCACATCTCTAACATCAAGCGGTGGTTCATCAATATTAAATCGGTTTTTAACGAGTTGGCTATCGGGGCGATAGTGAAGAAATAATAAATGGTGACGACTAAAAGGATGTAAAACAGGGAGATAGACTTGTTTGCCTTCAGCCCAGAGCGCCTGAATAAGCGGTTTAGTATCAATTTCGCCATCAAAAGAAAGAAACAAAGCAATCGTGTTGGCTTGTGCTATTTTCGGGTGGTTTAATGCATTATGCATGAGTTGTTCCGCAGCGTCATATTGCTGCTGAGCGCTTAATTGACGACGTGCTTGGCGGATTGTTTGACGTACCTGCTGGCGTTGGGTCGAGAGGGAGTCTTGCATGTGATAACCTGTTATATATGCGATAAAAAACAGTTAACCAAGAAAGTAAATTACTTAAAGTATATCGCAAGATGAAAGGTTATGTAGAAAACAAATGAAAAATAAGCAGGAACTTAATTGGGGGTCTCCAAGATGCCGTTGTAGGCTGTAACCCTTGAACCCTTGGTTCAAGGTGAACGCAGTTTAGCAACCTTTAGGCTTCCTGAGCGAATCAGGCATGCTCACCAGCGCCATAACCACATTCTATTTAGTTGAAATATCGGCTCAGGGGACTCGCCCACTCACGCGCATCTCAGAGAAATTTGGTTTGAGAACTTATCGTTACTCAGTGATTTCATTGTACGAAACTAGATTTAAAATGCAACCTTAATTTTGTATATTTTTTTCTACTAGTGTCTGATTAATAAGCAGATTTACTCTAGGGGCAATACTTGCCTCTCAGTAATTTTCACCTGATCGTGCAACGCTTGTTCGATTGTGTGCTGCAACATTTTTATTTTCTCTTCCATATTATAAGCATAATCACGTGTTTTTGTCTTTTCTTGTGCTAATTCGTGACAGACGTTCAATGCTACGATAAAAATAAGTTGTTCCATATTGGTCACACCGCTTCTATCTTTCAGATTTTGCAAGCGTTGTTCTAATTCTTTAGCCGACTCAAGAAGGGCTTCTTTTTGTTCTGATGGGCAGTTAACTCGCATTGAACGCCCGAAAATCTGGATGTCGACAGGTTGTGCGGACATGATACCTCCATACTGAATAATACTCGCCATAAATACATCATATTTGGCGCAATTAATAGATAAGACAAAAGCATACTGGTCTAGCGGCTATCCTTGATGGTAGCATATCACGAATCATAAGCTAACATGACGAATTCAGATGTCTATACAAAAATCTTTACCAAACTATGAATCACTGGACAAACTACTGCAACAGCACTCAATCGCACTTACTGCCGCGGAGATCCATGGTCTAATAACTGGGTTGATCTGTGGTGGGGGACGTGACCAAAGCTGGCAAACGTTAGTCCATGACCTTGCTAACGATGGTTTAGCTTTTCCACAAACCGTTTCACAGCCACTGCGAGAACTTTTTGATACCACGTTTGAAGCACTTGATGATAGCGAGTTTGCATTTACTATGCTATTTCCTGACGAAGACGCTTCTGTTTTTGACCATGCTGATGCGCTAGCTGGCTGGGTAAATCACTTTTTATTAGGTGTTGGTGTTACACAACCGAAACTGGCTGATAAAAAAGAGATAAGCGAGGTTATCACAGATTTACGCAATATTGGTATGCTTGGTTATGATGAAGACGAAGACCAAGAAGAACTCGAGCAAGCGTTAGAAGAAGTAGTGGAGTATGTCAGGGTGGCGGTGCAATTATGTTACATTGCATTGATTGAGCCAACTAAAGGCCAAGGCCCAACCGCAGTGGAAAATGATAAGCCAGTTCTTCATTAGTTTCTTTTAACGTGTAACGTGAGTTTTCAAAGCCACTTAACTTTATCGGACGATATTATATTATTGATAAAATTAAGTGCTTGAAAACGGGGTGTATCCAGTTTTAAGTCATTTCGCCAGTGTATGTTGCTATGTGATTGGTTAAACACAAGCAATATATTCAGCAATCTAATTATTCTGATAATAAGGCAAAAACGGTATGAATAAACAGGAATTTATTTCTCGTCGCAATGCATTATTGGCTCAAATGCAACCAGGCAGTGCAGCAATTATTTTCTCAGCGCCTCCTGCGCGGCGTAATGCGGATTGCGAATACCCGTACCGTCAACACAGTGATTTCCTTTATTTGACGGGGTTTAGCGAACCTGAAGCCGTATTAGTGTTGATTAAGAGCGATGAAAAACATAGCCATTCTGTTCTTTTTAACCGTGTTCGTGATTTAACTGCTGAAATTTGGTTTGGTCGCCGCCTTGGCCAAGACGCCGCACCTGAAAAGTTAGGTATCGACAAAGCGTTACCTTTCAATGAAATAGAAGAACAACTTTATCAATTATTGAACGGCCTCGATGTGGTTTATCATGCACAGGGGGAGTTTGCCTATGCCGATAAATTGGTATTTGATGCCTTAGATATTTTACGTAAAGGCAGCCGTCGTCACTTACGAGCGCCACAAACATTGGTAGATTGGCGGCCGATTGTCCATGAAATGCGCTTATTTAAGTCAGAAGAAGAAATTAATACTCTGCGTATGGCTGGGCGAATTTCTGCTCTCGCACACGTTAGAGCCATGGAAACTTGCCGACCTAATATGTATGAATACCAACTTTGTGGTGAGTTAGAACATGAGTTTACTCGCCATGGTGCACGTTTCCCTTCGTACAATTCCATTGTGGGTAGTGGTGAAAATGCCTGTATTTTGCATTACACCGAAAATGAGAGCCTAATGAAGGATGGCGAATTAGTCTTGATTGATGCGGGGGCAGAATTTGAAGGCTATGCAGGGGATATCACTCGTACTTTCCCAGTAAATGGCAAATTTAGCCAAGCGCAACGTGAAATTTACGATATCGTCCTTAAAGCGTTAAATACCGCGTTAGAGCTATACCGCCCGGGAACCAGTATTCATGAGGTGACTCGTGAAATTGTTCGTATCAAAACAGAAGGTCTCGTCGCACTTGGAATTTTACAAGGCGATGTGGATCAATTGATCGAAAACAAAGCATATCAGCCATTCTTTATGCATGGTTTAAGTCATTGGTTAGGGTTAGATGTACATGATGTAGGTTTTTATGGCACAGACCGCGACCGTACACTTGAAGTGGGGATGGTATTAACTGTTGAGCCTGGTTTATATATTGCCCCAGATGCCGATGTGCCACCACAATATCGTGGAATTGGTGTACGTATCGAAGATGATATTGTTATCACCGAAAACGGAAATGAAAACTTAACAGATTTAGTCGTGAAAGACCCTGATGAAATTGAAGCCCTAATGGCGGCAGCAACGCACAATTTAGGGTAGCTGTCAGTCATCATAGAAAGGTAATAAACAACGCATGAATGTGATCATCGTGGGGGGCGGTATGGCGGGTGCAACATTAGCACTGGCGATATCATCCCTTAGCCAAGGAAAATTATCGGTTTCATTAATCGAGGCAGCTTTGCCTGATGGCAAACATCCGGGATTCGACGCACGTGCGATTGCGCTAGCCCACGGTACTTGCCAGTCGTTAGCAAAAATAGGCATTTGGCCTGCTTTAGCGGATTGTGTGACCCCCATTAATCATGTTCATGTGTCTGATAGAGGCCATGCTGGTTTTGTGAATATCGCAGCCGATGATTATCATATCGATGCTCTAGGCAATGTTATTGAACTGCACGAAGCTGGTGCCCGCCTATTTTCATTGTTACGTAAAGCCCCCGGTGTAACCCTTTATTGCCCTGCAAAAGTAGAAAATGTTTATCGTGAACAAGAGATTGTGACGGTCACCTTGGATAATGGAGATAAGGTGACAGGGGAATTACTGATTGCTGCGGATGGCAGCCATTCCGCGATTGGTAAAGCCTGCCATATGCAATGGCAACAGGACGATTATGGGCAAGTGGCTATTATCGCGAATGTGAAAACCGCCATAGACCCACAAGGCCAAGCCTTTGAACGCTTTACGGAATTTGGCCCATTAGCCTTGTTGCCAATGTCACAAGGCCGTAGTTCATTGGTTTGGTGTCATCAGCAAGAACAAGCTGACACAATCAGGTCTTGGGATGATGAGACATTCAAGGATAAATTACAGCAAGCATTCGGCTGGCGGCTAGGCGAAATCGTCATGGCCGGTAAGCGTCATTGTTATCCATTGGTATTACGTAAGGCGCTTAACCCTGTTAGTCATCGAGTCGTGTTAGTGGGGAACGCTGCTCAGACCCTGCATCCTATTGCGGGGCAAGGCTTTAATTTAGGTATCCGTGATGTGATGCAACTGGCTCACATTGTGGTAGATGCAAACGCGAAAGGGCAAGACATTGGCCGTTATTCATTACTCAGTCAATACCAGCAAGCCAGAGCGTTAGATAGAGACAAAACGGTTACGATAACCGACGGTTTGGTTCGTTTATTTGCGAATCGCTGTTTACCGCTTATTGTCGGGCGTAACTTAGGTTTAATGGCAATGGAAATGTTACCGCCAGCTCGTGATGTTTTGGCTCGCCAAACATTGGGTTGGGTTGCACACCAATAACCACGAAATAAAGAGGAATAAAAAATATGCAATCATTTGATGTGGTTATCGCCGGTGGTGGTATGGTTGGGTTAGCAGTCGCTTGTGGGCTTGAAGGGAGTGGGCTTCGTGTTGCGGTAATTGAGACTCATCCACCCAAGGTACCATTTAGTGTAGCAGAGCCGCATGCATTAAGGGTATCTGCTATTAATGCGGCAAGTGAAAAGTTACTGACCCACTTAGGTGTATGGTCAACTATTAAAGGAATGCGAGCTTCTGCATATAATGGCATGGAAGTTTGGGATAACGATAGCTTTGGGCGTATTACTTTTACCGCTCAAGAACGTAACCTGACGCATTTAGGGCATATTGTTGAGAATAATGTCGTACGTGATGCTCTATGGCAAAAGGCGTCTCAGCTTCGCGATGTGACATTATTAGCTCCCGCAACGATTAAAAAAGTGGTGTGGGGAGAAAATGATGTTTTCATTACGTTAGATGATGAAAACATGTTAACGGCACGGTTGATTGTGGGGGCTGATGGGGCAAACTCGTGGTTGCGTAGCCATGCTGATATCCCATTAACCTTTTGGGATTATGAACATACCGCATTAGTTGCTACCATCCGAACCGAAAAACCTCACGAAGGCGTTGCTCGACAAGCTTTTGATGGTGAAGGTATTTTAGCGTTTTTACCATTAAGTGACCCACATCTTTGTTCAATTGTGTGGTCTCAATCTGCCACTGAAGCAGTTAGGCGTCAATCTTTAGAACCTGCTGATTTTAATAAAGAACTGGCGGTTGCATTTGATGTTCGTCTGGGTCTTTGCCAAGTGGAAAGTGAGCGATTAACCATTCCTCTCACAGGTCGTTATGCAAGGCAATTTGCGGCGCAACGTTTAGCGTTGTTAGGGGATGCGGCTCATACCATCCATCCATTAGCGGGCCAAGGGGTTAACCTTGGTTTTATGGATGTCGCTATGCTGATTGGTGAAATTAAACGTTTGCACCGTGAAGGCAAAGACTTTGGTCAATATTTATACTTGCGTGACTATGAGCGTAGCCGTAAGCACAGTGCAGCGTTGATGTTAGCTGGTATGCAAGGCTTCCGTGAATTATTTGATGGCAATAACCCTGCGAAGAAATTACTTCGTGATATCGGGCTGGTTTTAGCGGACAGCTTACCGGGTGTTAAACCGCAATTATTGAACCATGCGATGGGGCTGTTTGATATGCCGAAGTGGCTGGAACAGTTACAAGTCGAAGACACTCTCTAAATCCCTTTCTGCGAGGGCACAATCTTATAAATTGTGCCTGAGGTTGTTGACAAAGT
>NZ_JAMPPE010000020.1:0-90944 GCF_028480905.1 Providencia sp. PROV156
AGTCTGAAAGGCGCGAAAGCGCCTTTTTACTGTCTAAATCACGTATGATCAGTTTTTCTGATACAGATCTTTATACAAACGGCTTTCAAATCGTACTAATGGAACTCGACGAGTACGTTGCTGGCTCTGTGGTACTGCATAAGCAGAGATAAATTGCACAAAAGCCACACGTTGACCACTGGCGGTTGTGATAAAACCAGCGAGATTATAAACCCCTTGTAATGCTCCAGTTTTGGCGGAAACTTTTCCATTAACACCCGCCTCATCAAAACCACCACGGTAACGCAAAGTGCCATCATGGCCTGCAAGTGGAAGCATAGAAATAAAATCGAGTTGTTGATCATTTTTTGCGATAAATTGCAAGATCTCCATCATGGTTGCTGGGGTGATTAAATTATGGCGAGATAATCCCGATCCATCTACCATCACGGTATTGCCAAGGTCGATCCCCGCTTTTTGCTTCAGCACTTGTCTTACCGCATCGGATCCTGAACGCCAAGTCCCCGGAACGCCATAATATTCACGGCCAATGGTACGAAAAACGGTATCCGCTATCATATTATCCGATTTTTTGAGCATCACTTTCAACAAGTCATGTAGTGGCTTAGATTCGGTTTTGACTAATACTTGTGATTGAGCCGCAGGAAATGTGCGTTTTTTCACATGGCCAGTTAGCTCAATACCCGCGGTGGTTAACTCATTTTTGACAATTGCACCGGAGTAACTCGCTCCGTTTTGTACCGCAAAGGCAAGTGGCAAGGGCTCGCTGCGTTGAGTTAAACAACCTGTTAGGGTGTAGCGGTTCAGTTCACCAGGAACGACATCAAGTTCGCAATAGCGCGCTTCAGGGGAACCTTTAGGTAATGTTTTGACTTCGCTGAACATATTGACAGGGTAAAAACTAGCCGCCTTAATGAATGCAAAATCTCCTGCTTTTTCAGCAGGGTAAAGAGAAACTGAAAAACAGTTACGGTCAATGATAGCCGCAGCGGGTGGCGCACTAAAGCATTGGGTCATATCATTCCAAACCCATCCCGGTGCTTTGTCATGGCTAGTAAAAGCAGAAATATCAACGACGAGATCGCCGTCAACTTTATGGATCCCAAGCTGCTTTAATGCATTCGCCATATTGCGAATTTGTTGGCGGGTTAATGTCGGGTCACCACTGAAGCGGATCACTAAATCACCCGTCAGCGTGTTGTTGCTAAGTTTTGCATCAGTTTCAAAATTGGTGACAAAACGGTAATCTGGCCCCAGTTGCAATAGGGCAGCAAGAGCGGTCACAACCTTTTGTGTACTTGCAGGTAATGCCATTTGCTGTGCATTATAATCAATTAATGGGGTGCTACTTCCCACTTTTTGCGCGACCAGAGCAAGGTTAGTGCCATCAGGTAAATATTGTTTGTATTCATCAATAGGAATCGCAAAAACTTGCGTACTAGCTAAGGTAATTCCTAAAGAGATTATCCATTTTCTGGTTAAAGTTAATAATGACATATATTTCACGCATTAGGGTGGACATATAATACATACTAAAGTGTAATGCCCAAGAAAGTAAACGGTGACCCGTTATTAAGTCTCAGTTAAAATAGCGTACATTATGATAAGATAAATGAGTACATAAGTCTGATTGCGTTTTTTTACTAGAACACCCCCGGTTTTACGCAGGTGTTCGGTGTACTGTTGTTACAAAATCAGGAAGATACTTGTTTTTAGATAGGATTGAACCGAGGTATTTATTAATGAAACAGATCCCGATGACGGTACTTGGTGCGGATAAGCTAAGAGAAGAGCTAGAATTCCTTAAATCTGTCCGTCGCCCAGAAATTATTGCATCTATTGCAGAAGCGCGTGAGCACGGTGACTTAAAAGAAAATGCAGAATATCATGCAGCACGTGAGCAACAAGGTTTCTGTGAGGGCCGTATTCAAGAAATCGAAGGGAAACTTTCTCACGCTCAAGTGATCGATGTAACTAAAATGGTCAATAACGGTCGTGTTATCTTTGGCGCGACTGTGACAGTATTGAATGTTGATACTGACGAAGAGCTAACGTATCGTATTGTTGGTGATGATGAAGCAGATATTAAGATCAATCTGATTTCTGTGAACTCACCGATAGCACGCGGTTTAGTGGGTAAAGAAGTTGATGATGCGGTCTCGATTAAAACCCCAGGTGGTGATGTCGAGTTCGAAATTCTTAAAGTTGAGTATATCTGATTCCTATTTCCCTGAATTGGTTATATTATTTCCCTGATTTAAAGAAAAAGGCCGCAGGCGGCCTTTTTCATCATATAAAACATGCTTTCAATGGCATTTTTATATAAATGATGGGGGATTATTTAGGTAAAATGATTTTGCGGTCTGCCGAAGGACGGTAGATAACAAGAATTTTACCAATAATTTGTACATTTACTGCACCAGTTTCGCGAACAATCGCATCAGCGATCAAATTTTTAGTATCACGGTCTTCGCCTGCGATCTTGACTTTGATAAGCTCATGATGTGCTAATGAGAGTTCAATCTCAGCCAAAACACCTTCGGTTAAACCATTGTTGCCGATCATAACAACAGGGTTTAAATGGTGAGCGAGACTTTTTAGGTGCTGAATTTGTTTTTTATTAAGATTCATTGATTTTTTGCTTGGTTAGTATTGAAAATGGCTTATTCTACCGCCATCTGATATCTATCACCATCAATTATATCTTTTTGATGGTAAAGAAGCAGCAAGTTAGGTGAAGTTCTTTTAGTATAGTTGGAAAGCACAATGGCCAATAAAAAACGTTCGGCAAGCTCAAGTCGCTGGTTGCAAGAGCATTTTAGTGATAAATATGTTCAGCAAGCACAAAAAAAAGGGCTACGCTCACGTGCATGGTTTAAGCTGGAAGAAATCCAGCAAGGTGATAAAATTTTTAAACCAGGTATGACCGTTGTTGATTTAGGAGCAGCCCCTGGTGGTTGGTCGCAATACGTTGTTAGCCAAATAGGTCATAATGGGCGGGTTATTGCTTGTGACTTATTGCCGATGGACCCAATCGTTGGCGTTGATTTCCTGCAAGGGGATTTTCGCGATGAAGCCGTTCTCGCCGCTTTGTTAGAACGCGTTGGCGACAAAAAAGTACAGGTGGTCATGTCTGACATGGCTCCAAATATGAGTGGGACACCAGCGGTTGATATTCCTCGCTCTATGTATCTAGTTGAATTAGCTTTGGATATGTGCCGTGCTGTATTGGCGCCTGGGGGGAGTTTCATTGTTAAAGTGTTTCAGGGAGAAGGCTTTGACGATTACCTTAGGGATATCCGCTCCCTGTTTACGAAAGTAAAAGTTCGTAAACCCGAATCTTCGCGCGCACGGTCACGTGAAGTATACATTGTAGCGACAGGGCTAAAACTGTAGTACCCTGAGCGTTATTTGTTAACACAGTTGTAATATGAGGTTAATCCCTTGAGTGACATGGCGAAAAACCTGATTCTCTGGTTAGTCATCGCAGTTGTTCTGATGTCCTTGTTCCAGAGTTTTGGCCCAAGCGATTCGAATAGTCGCAGAGTTGATTATTCTACGTTTATCAATGAGTTAGCCCAGGATCAGGTACGTGAAGTTCGTATCACAGGTCGTGAATTGAACGTCAGAAAGGCTGATAATAGCCGCTATACAACTTATCTTCCTATGCAGGATGAGAAGCTGTTAGACACTTTGCTAAATAAGCATGTGACGGTTGTTGGTGAACCACCAGAAGAACCTAGCTTACTGACATCTATTTTTATTTCCTGGTTCCCAATGCTTCTGTTGATTGGTGTCTGGATTTTCTTCATGCGCCAGATGCAAGGCGGTGGCGGCAAGGGGGCAATGTCATTTGGCAAAAGTAAAGCCCGCATGCTGACAGAAGATCAGATCAAAACAACATTTGCAGACGTTGCTGGGTGTGATGAAGCCAAAGAAGAAGTAGGCGAAATCGTAGAGTTTCTGCGTGAACCTGCTCGTTTCCAAAAACTTGGCGGTAAAATTCCAAAAGGCGTCCTGATGGTAGGGCCTCCAGGAACAGGTAAAACATTACTGGCAAAAGCTATCGCTGGTGAGGCAAAAGTTCCATTCTTCACCATTTCCGGTTCTGACTTTGTGGAAATGTTTGTGGGGGTGGGGGCTTCTCGTGTTCGTGACATGTTCGAACAAGCGAAAAAAGCAGCGCCTTGTATCATCTTTATTGATGAGATCGATGCGGTAGGTCGTCAACGTGGTGCAGGTCTTGGTGGTGGTCACGATGAGCGTGAACAAACACTGAACCAAATGCTAGTTGAGATGGACGGTTTCGAAGGTAATGAGGGGATCATTGTTATCGCAGCAACTAACCGTGCTGACGTACTTGACCCTGCTTTATTACGTCCAGGTCGTTTTGACCGTCAGGTAGTCGTTGGCTTACCAGACGTTCGTGGCCGTGAACAAATTCTGAAAGTACATATGCGTCGTGTTCCTATTGACCCAAGTGTAGATACTTTCATTCTTGCACGTGCAACACCTGGGTTTTCAGGTGCTGAACTCGCAAACTTAGTGAACGAAGCCGCATTGTTTGCTGCTCGCGCGAATAAGCGTGTTGTTTCTATGGTTGAGTTTGAAAAAGCGCGTGACAAGATTTGGATGGGTGCAGAGCGTCGTTCTCTGATGATGACCGAAGAGCAAAAAGAATCAACGGCTTACCATGAAGGTGGTCATATGATTATCGGTCATTTAATGCCAGAACATGACCCTGTCCACAAAGTAACGATCGTTCCGCGTGGGCAAGCGTTAGGTGTTGCTTTCTTCTTACCTGAAGGTGATGAAGTCAGTCGTAGCCGCTTGAAGCTCGAAGGTATGATTGCAACGGCATATGCAGGTCGTATTGCAGAAGAACTGATTTATGGTCGCGATAAAGTCACAACGGGTGCTTCTTCCGATATTCAGTTTGCGACGAATACGGCACGTAACATGGTGACTCAGTGGGGCTTCTCTGACCGCTTAGGCCCAATGCAGTATTCGAAAGAAGAAGGCCCAGCGTTCTTAGGTCGCTCTTCAGGTAATGGTTCAGGAATTTCTGATGAGACAGCACGTATTGTCGATGAAGAAATTAAAAAAATTCTGGACCACTGTTATCAATTGGCATACAAAACATTGGAAGACAATATTGATATTCTGCATGCGACTAAAGATGCATTATTGAAATATGAAACCATTGATATGCCACAGATTGATGACCTGATGAACCGCCGTCCAGTGCGTGAGCCAGCAGGTTGGGATGAAGACAAAAAAGTGAGTAATGTCACTGGTTCGTTCGGTACAGGTGCGCCAAAAGCGGAACCTACAGCGGAAAAACCACAGTCTGAAGAACCAAATAACACAAGTAATAGTAATAATGCTGATGAATCAAACCCATCAGATAATAACGACAGCAAACCACAATAAGCGGTCGTGAAATAAAATATTAAGACCCCAGTTCGCTGGGGTTTTTTTCGTTAAGGAAAAATAACAATGCAAATCAAAGCGAGAGGCAGTGTCCTTGACTTATCCACACCTAAGGTGATGGGGATTTTGAATGTCACTCCTGATTCATTTTCAGATGGTGGCACTCATAATCGTTATCATGATGCGCTTGAACATGTGGCAAAAATGGTGCAACACGGTGCGACTATCATTGATATTGGTGGCGAATCTACCCGTCCAGGGGCTGCCGAAGTTTCTGTGAATGAGGAACTTGATAGGGTTATTCCTGTTGTTGAAGCAATAGCCCAGCGTTTTGATGTATGGATTTCAGTCGATACCTCTAAAGCCCAAGTCATGGCGGAAGCAGCAAACGCAGGTATGCATATCATCAATGATATTCGTTCTCTACATGAGCCAGACGCATTAGTCGTCGCCGCGAAAACAGGTTTACCCGTTTGTATTATGCATATGCAAGGCCAGCCAAGAACGATGCAAGAAGCGCCAAATTATGAAAATGTGGTGCGTGAGGTAAAAGACTATCTTGATGCTGAAATCACCCGGTGTGTGGGCGCAGGGATAGAGAGGCAACAAATTATCCTTGATCCAGGCTTTGGTTTTGGTAAGAACTTGTCGCATAATTACCAGTTATTGGCAAACTTAGAACAATTTCATAATTTCGGACTACCGCTATTGGCAGGGATGTCACGTAAATCTATGATTGGACAATTATTGAATGTTCCACCACAAGAACGCCTCGCAGGCAGCCTAACTTGTGCAGTGATTGCTGCGATGCAAGGGGCTCACATCATTCGAGTTCATGATGTCAAAGAAACCGTGCAAGCGATGCAAGTGGTACAGATGACTCTGTCAGAAAAGGAAAAATAAGCGTATGAGCGACCGTAAATATTTTGGTACTGATGGTATTCGTGGCAAAGTGGGTGATAGCCCAATTACCCCTGATTTTGTTTTAAAATTAGGCTGGGCGGCAGGGAAAGTCCTCGCTCGTCATGGTTCACGTAAAATTATTATTGGTAAAGATACGCGTATTTCTGGCTATATGTTGGAATCTTCATTAGAAGCGGGCTTAGCAGCGGCAGGTTTATCCGCATCTTTCACAGGTCCAATGCCAACCCCAGCGGTTGCTTATTTAACACGTACTTTCCGCGCAGAAGCGGGAATTGTCATTTCAGCGTCTCATAACCCATATTATGATAATGGGATTAAGTTCTTCTCAATTGATGGGACTAAGCTGCCTGATGAAGTCGAAGAAGCCATTGAAGCTGAAATGGAAAAGCCGATCACCTGCGTTGAGTCAGCTGAATTAGGTCGTGCAAACCGTATTGTAGATGCTGCGGGCCGTTATATTGAATTCTGTAAAGGTACGTTCCCGAACGAACAAAGCCTTGCAAGTTTAAAAATTGTCATTGATTGTGCTAATGGGGCTACTTACCACATCGCACCAAATGTGTTCCGTGAGTTAGGGGCAGAAGTCATCACTATCGGTTGCGATCCTAACGGAATCAACATCAACGAAGAGTGTGGCGCTACAGACGTTCGCCAGTTACAACAAAAAGTTTTGGAAGAAAAAGCGCATGTTGGTTTAGCATTTGATGGTGATGGTGACCGCATTATTATGGTTGATCACCTCGGTGAAAAAGTCGATGGCGACCAAATCCTCTTCATTATTGCTCGCGAAGCGTTACGCCAAGGCCAGTTAAAAGGCGGGGTAGTGGGAACATTAATGAGTAATATGGGTTTAGAAATCGCCCTAAAACAGCTAGGAATTCCTTTTGAGCGTGCAAAAGTGGGCGACCGCTATGTTCTCGAAAAATTACAGGAAAAAGGTTGGCGCATGGGGGCTGAAAACTCAGGCCACGTGATTTTATTAGATAAAACGACCACTGGTGATGGGATTGTTGCAGGCTTGCAGGTATTAAGCGCTATGGTACGTAACCATATGAGCCTACATGATTTATGCAGCGGTATGAAATTATTACCACAAGTGCTAGTTAACGTACGTTTCAAAGGCCAACACGACCCATTACAAAGTGATGCAGTTGTTGCCGCGAACGAAGAAGTTGAAAAACAATTGGCAGGAAAAGGCCGCGTATTACTGAGAAAATCAGGAACAGAGCCATTAATCCGAGTTATGGTTGAAGGTGAAAACGAAGCTGATGTGACAGCAATGGCAAACCATATTGCTGATGCAGTAAAAGCAGCTGGCTAAGTTGTTATTGGTGAAGCTGAGCGATATTTTGATAATTTGTTGTTTTTTTCTGCAAATAATCAAATGGAATTAAAATAGACTTGCTTGTCGGCTCAGCTTTGGTTAGTATTCGCACCTGCTCAATCCCGTAAGCGTGTTTCTTTACGGTCGAAATGAGCAGGTGTGCAGTGATAAAGGTCATAGCATTAGGCTATGCACCGCAACTGAATAGGTAACTCAAATGTATGTAGCTCTTTTAATTATTTTCTTGCTAGCGGCTATCGGGCTTATTGGTCTGATTATGTTACAGCAAGGTAAAGGTGCTGACATGGGAGCTTCATTCGGTGCGGGCGCTTCTGCAACACTGTTTGGTTCATCGGGCTCAGGTAACTTCATGACCCGTATGACTGGAATCTTGGCTGCTGTGTTTTTCATCATCAGTTTAATACTTGGCAACATGACTGCCAACAAGTACGGAACTGGTAGTGGTAGTAAGTGGGAAAACATTAGTGAACCTACAAAAGTCGAGCAACCAACAGACGTTCCGGCAGCACCAGCTACACCAACGAGCGATATCCCTCGTTAAGTGTGAAAGATTCCGAATGAAGGCAACTAATGCCATCATTAAGTAGTAAGCTCAGCGATGAGCAAGAAGTTAAAATTTGAGGTTATTGATTAAATATTGATAACCTCGCCTCAGTGCCGAGGTGGTGAAATTGGTATACACGCTACCTTGAGGTGGTAGTGCCTACAAAACGGGCGTACGGGTTCAAGTCCCGTCCTCGGCACCATTATTTAAGATACTTGTGATTTACAAGTTATCTGTGTAGAATATGACACGCTTTCGAACGCGGGATGGAGCAGCTTGGTAGCTCGTCGGGCTCATAACCCGAAGGTCGTCGGTTCAAATCCGGCTCCCGCAACCATTTCTTATTCAACATACCTTGTCAGTATCGTGGTCTATAGTAGTTATCCGGTGTAGTAATCAAGTGCAGTTATCTAACAGCTCTCAAAATTTCTCATCGATTTCTCTAGATTTTACAGGTATAATAAGAATATGGTGAACCCGTGCACTACAGGGTCCAGTTGCATAAAGCCCCGAATTTCGGGGTTTTTTGTTATTTGACAATCGAATTAACTGGGCTTTTATAGCCCTTTTTTTATGTCTGGGGGTGGGCTTGTCCACATTAGAACAGAAATTAACAGAGATGATCTCAGCACCTGTGGAGGCGCTAGGCTTTGAATTTGTAGGCTTAGAGTTTGTCCGTGGCCGTACATCAACACTGCGTGTCTTCATTGATAGTGAAGAAGGCATCACTGTTGATGATTGTGCTGATGTCAGCCATCAGGTCAGTGCAGTATTGGACGTTGAAGATCCAATCTCTGTCATTTATAACCTG
The DNA here is from genome assembly GCF_028480905.1 of Providencia sp. PROV156. NCBI lineage: Bacteria > Pseudomonadati > Pseudomonadota > Gammaproteobacteria > Enterobacterales > Morganellaceae > Providencia > Providencia sp. PROV156. The sequence goes on from NZ_JAMPPE010000020.1 coordinate 9,058, forward strand.
GAAATATCGTCACCAGGGCTTGAACGTCCATTATTCACCATTGCGCATTATGAGCGTTTTATGGGGGAAGAGGTGGCATTGACTTTGCGTATAGCAATGCAGAACCGCCGTAAGTGGCAAGGAATTATTAAGGCCATAGACGGTGAAATGATTACGGTTACTGTAGATGGTAAGGATGAGGTGTTCGCCCTCGGCAACATCCAGAAAGCTAACTTGGTACCCCACTTTTAATAAAGTTCAATGAGGCAACTAGGATGAATAAAGAAATTCTGGCTGTTGTAGAAGCGGTTTCTAACGAAAAATCCCTCCCTCGTGAAAAAATCTTCGAGGCTCTGGAAACTGCATTAGCGACGGCGACTAAAAAGAAATACGAGCAAGAAATTGATGTTCGTGTGGAAATTGACCGTAAATCAGGTGATTTCGACACGTTCCGTCGTTGGTTAATTGTGGAAGAAGTCACAATGCCAACGCGTGAAATTACGTTGGAAGCGGCTCAGTATGAAGACCCAGCGCTCCAGCTTGGAGAGTACGTCGAAGATCAAATTGAATCTGTTGTATTCGACCGTATTACTACCCAAACAGCTAAACAAGTTATCGTACAGAAAGTGCGCGAAGCAGAACGTGCGATGGTTGTTGACCAATTCCGTGAGCAACAAGGTGAAATTATCACTGCTCAGGTGAAAAAAGTTAATCGTGAAAATATCACGTTAGATTTAGGCAATAACGCGGAAGCCGTTATTCTGCGTGAAGATATGTTGCCACGTGAAAACTTCCGTCCAGGTGACCGTATCCGCGGAGTCCTGTATGATGTTCGTCCTGAAGCACGCGGCGCGCAACTTTTTGTTACGCGTTCTCGCCCTGAAATGCTGATTGAATTATTCCGCATTGAAGTGCCAGAAATCGGCGAAGAAATTATTGAAATTAAAGCCGCTGCTCGTGACCCAGGCTCTCGTGCAAAAATCGCAGTTAAAACTAATGACAAGCGTATCGACCCAGTTGGTGCTTGTGTTGGTATGCGTGGTGCACGTGTTCAAGCCGTTTCTAGTGAATTAGGCGGCGAAAGAATTGATATTGTGTTATGGGATGATAACCCAGCTCAATTCGTTATTAATGCAATGGCTCCGGCTGATGTTGCATCTATCGTAGTCGATGAAGACAAATGTACGATGGATGTTGCCGTAGAAAGTAGTAATTTGGCACAAGCCATTGGACGTAACGGTCAAAACGTTCGTCTGGCAGCTCAGTTACTGAAAAAACACCGTGGTGATGACAAATGGGAATTAAATGTCATGACCGCAGAAGAGCTTAATGCAAAACATCAGGCAGAAGCACATGCTTCTATTGATACATTCACCAAGCATCTTGATATTGATGAAGAGTTTGCCACTGCACTTGTTGAAGAAGGCTTCTCGACGTTAGAAGAACTGGCTTACGTGCCTATTAATGAACTTCTGGAAATTGATGGTCTTGACGAAGAGACTGTTGAAGTTCTACGTGAAAGAGCGAAAGCGGCCCTCACCACAATAGAATTGGCTCAAAAAGAGAGCCTAGGTGATAATCAGCCAGCAGAAGATTTATTGAATCTTGAAGGTATGGATCGTACTCTTGCCTATAATTTGGCTACTCGTGGAATCTGTACACTGGAAGATCTTGCTGAGCAGGGCATCGACGACCTGATTGATATTGAAGGTCTGGATGATGAGAAAGCAGGTACGCTCATCATGGCCGCACGTAATATTTGCTGGTTCGGTAACGATGCGTAAACACTGTAGCAGGAAGGAACGGCATGACAGAAACTGTAAAAACATTGGCAACGGAAATTCAAACCACAGTTGATCGCCTGGTACAGCAATTTGCTGAAGCAGGGATCAAAAAAGGTGAGAATGACTCTGTTAGCCAGTCAGAAAAAGAAGCTTTACTGAACCATTTAAACCGTGAACAAGGCGGGGTAGCGGGTCAGCCAAGCAAATTGACACTACAGCGCAAAACTCGTAGTACGCTGAGTGTCCCCGTCACCGGTGGCAAAAGCAAATCGGTAAATGTCGAAGTCCGCAAAAAACGCACTTATGTGAACCGTGATGCTGAAGAAGCAAAAGCGGAAGAGCAGGCGCAGCGTGAAGCGGAAGAGCAGGCACAGCGCGAAGCTGAAGAACTGGCACAACGTCAAGCAGAAGCAAAACGATTAGCAGAAGAAACAGCTAAACGTGAAGCGGAAGAAAAGGCAAAACGTGAAGCCGAAGAGAAAGCAAAACGTGAAGCAGCAGATAAAGCTACGCGCGAAGCAGCGGAAAGAGAAAAAGTGAAACCAAGCGAAAATCAACAAAAACCAGGCAAAGCTGTAGAAAGTAATGCCGACAAACAACGCCGTGAAGCTGAAGCTGCGGAGCTAAAACGTAAAGCTGAAGAAGAAACTCAGCGCAAAGTTGAAGCAGAAGCACGTCGCGTAGCTGAAGAAGCACGCAAAATGGCAGAAGAAAACGGTGAAAAGTGGACTGCTGAAACGAAAACTGAAGAAGACAGCGATTATCACACGACAACTTCAACGCACGCTCGTGCAGCTGAAGATGAAAGTGATGAGAAAGAAGAAGGCCGTCGTTCACGTAATCGTACTGCAAAAGCACCTCGCCAGAAGAAAGGTAATAAACTTTCTGAAAAAGCAGATCGCGAAGAAGAACGTGCCGCAGGCCGTTCGGGTCGCAGCAAAGGTAAGCAACGTAAAGGTAGTTCTTTACAACAAAGCTTTACTAAACCAGCAGTTGCGGTTAACCGTGATGTTGTGATTGGTGAAACAATCACTGTTGGTGAACTTGCTAATAAAATGGCAGTAAAAGGTTCTCAAGTCATCAAAACGATGATGAAGATGGGCGCAATGGCGACTATCAACCAAGTGATTGACCAAGAAACTGCACAGTTAGTTGCAGAAGAAATGGGTCACAAAGTTATTCTGCGTCGTGAAAACGAATTAGAAGAAGCGGTAATGAATGACCGTGATACAGGTTCTGCACTTCAAGAGCCACGTGCGCCAGTTGTGACCATTATGGGTCACGTTGACCATGGTAAAACCTCTCTACTTGACTACATTCGCTCAACGAAAGTGGCATCAGGTGAAGCGGGTGGTATTACTCAGCACATTGGTGCTTACCACGTACAAACTGATAAGGGTATGATTACCTTCTTAGATACCCCAGGTCACGCCGCGTTTACTTCAATGCGTGCTCGTGGTGCTCAGGCAACGGATATCGTTGTTCTGGTTGTTGCTGCAGACGATGGTGTTATGCCACAAACAATTGAAGCTATTCAGCATGCGAAAGCAGCGGGTGTACCAATTGTTGTTGCAGTAAACAAAATTGATAAACCAGAAGCTGATCCAGACCGCGTTAGAAATGAGCTGTCTCAGTACGGTGTTATTTCTGAAGACTGGGGTGGTGATACTCAGTTCATCAGTGTTTCTGCTAAGAAAGGTACCGGTATTGACGAGTTGCTCGATGCTATCTTGCTGCAAGCTGAAGTTTTAGAACTGAAAGCGGTATATGCAGGCATGGCAAGTGGTGTCGTTGTTGAGTCGTACTTAGACAAAGGTCGTGGCCCAGTTGCAACAATCTTAGTTCAAGAAGGTACACTGAACAAAGGCGATATCGTCCTGTGTGGTTTCGAATATGGCCGTATTCGTGCAATGCGTAACGAATTAGGTAAAGAAGTTCAGTCTGCAGGCCCTTCAATGCCTGTTGAGATCTTAGGCTTATCTAACGTGCCTTCAGCGGGTGATGAAGCTACCGTTGTACGTGACGAGAAAAAAGCACGTGAAGTTGCCCTGTATCGTCAAGGTAAATTCCGTGATGTTAAATTAGCTCGCCAGCAGAAATCTAAACTGGAAAACATGTTTGCTAACATGGAAGAAGGTAAAGTGTCTGAGCTGAACATCGTTCTGAAAACCGACGTACAAGGTACTTGTGAAGCAATTACCGACTCTCTAATGAAGCTGTCGACTGATGAAGTTAAAATTAAAATCATCGGTTCTGGTGTAGGTGGTATCACTGAAACTGACGCAACATTAGCTGCGGCATCGAATGCTATCATCTTAGGCTTCAATGTACGTGCAGATGCTTCTGCTCGTCGCGTGATTGAAAGTGAAAGTGTTGACTTACGCTACTACTCTGTTATCTATAGCTTAATTGATGAAATCAAACAAGCTATGAGCGGTATGTTAGCGCCTGAGTACAAACAGCAAATTATTGGACTTGCAGAAGTTCGTGATGTATTTAAATCACCGAAATTCGGCGCGGTTGCTGGTTGTATGGTCACTGAAGGCACCATCAAACGTAATAACCCAATCCGCGTATTACGTGATAACGTGGTTATTTATGAAGGTGAGCTAGAGTCACTACGTCGCTTTAAAGATGACGTCAATGAAGTTCGTAACGGTATGGAATGTGGTATCGGCGTTAAGAACTACAACGATGTTCGTGTAGGCGATATGATTGAAGTTTTCGAAATTATTGAAGTTAAACGTTCTATTGACGGTTAATTTTGTGAGTACCCACGAAATGTCGTGGTGAGAAAACAGTATGAATGAGGGGGCGCTTGCCCCCTTTATTGTCAGGAGATATAACGATGGCAAAAGAATTCAGTCGTGCACAACGCGTTGCGCAAGAGATGCAAAAAGAAATTGCGATCATCTTACAACGTGAGATCAAAGACCCACGTATTGGTATGGCTACCGTTTCAGGTGTCGAGTTATCTCGCGATCTCGCATACGGTAAAGTCTTTGTGACCTTCTTCAATATCGCTAACGATAAAAGCGAAGAAGAAATGGTTGCAGATGGCATTAAAGCATTAAATGAAGCATCAGGCTTTATACGTTCATTAATTGGAAAAGCAATGCGTTTGCGTATTATTCCTGAGTTAACATTTGAATATGACAACTCTCTTGTTGACGGTATGCGGATGTCTAATTTAGTGTCAAATGTGATCCGCGATGATGAAAAACGTCGTGCGGATGTTAGTGATAAAGAGGAAAAATAATGGGGCGTCGTCGTAGCGGCCGTAATATTGACGGCGTAGTGCTGCTGGATAAACCCACGGACATTTCTTCAAATGATGCGCTGCAAAAAGTGCGGCGCTTTTTTAATGCCAATAAAGCCGGGCACACGGGGGCACTTGACCCTCTCGCAACAGGTATGTTGCCTGTTTGTCTCGGCGAAGCGACGAAATTTTCCCAGTTTTTACTCGATTCAGATAAACGTTATCGCGTGATTGCACGTCTTGGGCAACGTACTGATACGTCAGATTCACATGGCGAAATTATTAGTGAGCGTAACGTAGAGTTTACACAGCAGCAACTAGATGATGCTTTAGAATTTTTCCGCGGTGATACATTACAAATTCCTTCAATGTATTCTGCGTTGAAACACCAAGGTCGTCCGTTGTATGAATATGCGCGTAAAGGGATTACAGTTGAGCGTGAAGCTCGCCCAATTACAGTGTATGAATTGCAGTTTATTCGTTTAGAAAATAATGAATTAGAACTGGAGATACACTGTTCTAAAGGAACCTATATTCGTACAATTATCGATGATTTAGGTGAGATGTTAGGCTGTGGTGCGCATGTTATTTACCTGCGTCGAGTGCAAGTGGCTAATTACCCTTATGAGCGAATGGTAACATTAGAACAATTAGCTTCTTTACGGGCAAAAGTAGATGCGGGTGAAGGTTCTTTTGAGTCATTGCTCGACTCTCTATTGTTACCAATGGATACCGCAGTCGTTCATTTTCCAGCTGTAAATATTACAGAGGAAACAGCGGCTTATTTTAAGCAGGGTCAACCTGTGAGAGCCGCAGTCCAAGGCCTTGAAGAAGGTTGTATGGTCCGAGTCACTTGTGGCGCAGAGCAGCGGTTTATCGGTATTGCTCTGGTGAGTGAAGATGGCCGTATAGCACCGAAGCGTTTGGTTGTGGAAAATGAACAGTCCGTGTAGTGGCGCTTATTGCTTTGCTGCCTTAAGCAGCGTAGAATAGCGGCGCTTAATCTTGAGATGCTAAATTAGAGATTGGCTCTCATCACTTACATTAATCATTTTGGAGTTTATTATGTCTCTAAGTAATGAAGCGAAAGCTAAAATCGTTGCTGAGTTCGGCCGCGGTGAAAATGACACTGGTTCAAGCGAAGTTCAAATCGCTCTGCTGACAGCACAAATCAACCACCTGCAAAGTCACTTTGCAGAGCACAAAAAAGATCACCACAGCCGTCGTGGTCTGCTGCGTATGGTTGCTCAGCGTCGTCGCTTACAAGCTTACTTGAAAGGTAAAGATATCGCGCGTTACACTGCTCTTATCGAGCGTTTAGGTCTGCGCCGCTAATCTTACTCTAGATAATTTGAGTTGCAGCTAGGCGACAAATGAGTGAGTTACTAGGTACATACATGAGTATGTGGCTAGTACGAGTGAATGTAGTCAACAACGTTGCAACTTGAAGTATGACGAGTAGAGTCAGTTTCAGAGAAAAGGGGCCAGAGGCCCCTTTTCTTCTAAAAGTTATTTTGAAAGTTGAAGTAATACTCGAATTATACTTAACTTAAATGCTAAGCTATAAATCGTAGTGAGTTGTTTTTATTAATGCCTCTTCGCTACATCCGATTCGCGCGGCTAATGAGAGAATTGATCACTAGAACATCAGTATTCTCATTAGTCGCGAGGCTGTAGTAGGAAGAGTAAACCAATGCTCCCTGAGAATCTCAGGTAGCCTTACAAAAAGGGTAATATAGTGTTAAATCCTATTGTTCGTAAATTCCAATACGGTCAACATACTGTTTCGATTGAAACCGGTATGATCGCACGCCAAGCATCTGCTGCTGTTATGGTTAACATGGATGACACTGCAGTATTCGTGACTGCAGTTGCACAGAAAAAAGTGAAAGAAGGTCAAGATTTCTTCCCTTTAACTGTTAACTATCAAGAACGTACATATGCAGCGGGCCGCATCCCTGGAAGTTTCTTCCGTCGTGAAGGTCGTCCTGGTGAAGGCGAAACGTTAATCGCACGTCTGATTGACCGTCCTCTACGCCCTCTGTTCCCAGAAGGTTTTTATAACGAAATTCAAATCATTGCGACCGTTGTATCTGTTAACCCACAAGTTAACCCAGATATCGTTGCGATGATTGGTGCATCAGCGGTATTAGCGCTGTCAGGTGTTCCATTCAATGGCCCAATCGGTGCTGCACGTGTTGGTTTTATCAATGACCAATATGTTCTGAACCCTACAGCAGACGAACTGAAAAACAGCCGTTTGGATTTAGTGGTTGCAGGTACTGATAACGCGGTATTAATGGTTGAATCTGAAGCTGATTTGTTGAGCGAAGAGCAAATGTTAGGTGCAGTGGTATTTGGCCACGATCAACAACAAGTTGTTATTCAGAATATCAATGAATTAGTGAAAGAAGCTGGGAAAGAGAAATGGGATTGGCAGCCAGAGCCAGTTAACCAAGCTCTTCATGACCGTGTTGCACAATTAGCTGAAAGCCGTATGGGCGATGCTTATCGCATCACTGAGAAACAAGAGCGCTACGCGCAGGTTGACTTAATCAAAGAAGAAGTCACTGCAGTATTAGTTGCTGAAGACGAAAACGTTGATGTTTCTGAAGTTGCAGATATTTTAGCAAGCTTAGAAAAACAAGTTGTTCGTAGCCGTGTTATCCGTGGTGAGCCACGTATCGATGGCCGCGAAAAAGATATGGTTCGTGCACTGGACGTTCGTACGGGGGTTCTGCCACGTACTCACGGTTCTGCGTTGTTTACTCGTGGTGAAACTCAAGCACTGGTAACTGCAACTTTAGGTACAGAGCGTGATGCACAGGTTATCGACCAATTAATGGGCGAATATACTGACCGTTTCTTATTCCATTACAACTTCCCTCCATACTCTGTCGGTGAAACTGGCATGGTGGGTTCACCAAAACGTCGTGAAATCGGTCACGGCCGTTTAGCGAAACGCGGTGTGTTAGCTGTGATGCCTGACCACGCAGATTTCCCATACACTGTACGTGTTGTGTCTGAAATCACTGAATCCAATGGTTCATCATCAATGGCATCAGTTTGCGGTGCGTCATTAGCACTGATGGATGCTGGTGTGCCAATTAAAGCCGCTGTTGCAGGTATTGCAATGGGGCTGGTAAAAGAAGGCGAAGATTTCGTTGTTCTGTCTGATATCTTAGGTGACGAAGACCACTTAGGTGATATGGACTTTAAAGTGGCTGGTAGCCGTGAAGGTATCAGTGCACTGCAAATGGACATCAAAATTGAAGGGATCACGCGTGAAATCATGCAAGTTGCCTTAAACCAAGCAAAAGGTGCGCGTTTGCACATTCTTGGTACGATGGAACAAGCAATCAATGGTCCACGTGAAGAAATCTCTGAATTTGCTCCACGTATTTACACTATCCGTATCAATCCAGACAAAATCAAAGATGTCATCGGTAAAGGTGGTTCTGTGATCCGTGCGTTAACGGAAGAAACAGGCACGACTATCGAGATCGAAGATGACGGTACTGTGAAAATTGCAGCAACTGATGGTATTAAAGCGAAAGAAGCAATTCGTCGTATTGAAGATATCACAGCAGAAGTTGAAGTTGGCCGCATTTACCCAGGTAAAGTAACCCGTATTGTCGACTTTGGTGCATTTGTTGCGATTGGCGGCGGTAAAGAAGGTCTGGTTCATATTTCTCAAATCGCGGACAAACGTGTTGAGAAAGTGACTGATTACCTACAAATGGGTCAAGAAGTTCCTGTTAAGGTATTGGAAATCGACCGTCAGGGCCGTATCCGTCTTAGCATGAAAGAAGCGGTAGCAACTGAAGAAGCAAGTGCACAACCGCAGGACTCAGCAGAGTAAGCTGACTTAACAGCGCTCTATTAAGTTAGGGCGCTATCAGCCTAAATTTGCTGAAACCATCATTTGTAAAGCGTGGTAATGTAAGGGCGGAGTATGTTGAACAGTATCTGTCTTCGGGTGAGAGATTATCGCACGTTACCGCGTGTGCTCTTGGCGCTTATCTTTTTTGTTATTATTGGATGTAGTAGCAAAGATTGGCGAAAGAACGAGGTATTTGCCGTTCCACTTCAACCTTCATTGCAACAAGAAGTGATACTGGCTCGTATGGAACAAATCCTTGCGAGTCGGTCTTTAACCGATGATGAATACGCACAGCTTTTATATGAGCGCGGTGTGTTGTATGATAGTCTCGGTTTAAGGGCGCTGGCACGTAATGATTTTTCAACTGCGTTAGCCATTCGTCCTGATATTCCTGAAGTTTTTAATTTTTTAGGGATATATTTTACGCAGGCAGGCAATTATGATGCTGCCTATGAAGCGTTTGATTCTGTTTTAGAGCTTGATCCAACTTACAATTTCGCGCGAATGAATCGTGGCATCGCATTATATTACGGTGAACGGTACAAACTAGCGCAGGATGATCTGCTGGCGTATTATCAGATAGATCCAAATGATCCTTTTCGTACTCTGTGGCTTTACCTCGTAGAGAAAGACATAGACCCGCGTATGGCGCAAGATAATCTTGCTGCCCGCTACAACCAAGCGGAGAAAGGGCAATGGGGCTGGAATATCGTAGAATTCTATCTTGGCAATATCAATGAAAATACATTGATGGAGCGTTTGAAAGAAACATCTACGGATAACACTTCGCTCGCTGAGCATCTCAGTGAAACTAACTTCTATTTAGGTAAGCATTACCTAAGTCTGGGGGATAAGGATAGCGCAGTTGCGTTATTCAAACTGACGGTAGCTAACAACGCTCACAGCTTTGTTGAACACCGCTATGCATTGTTGGAATTGGCGCTGTTAGGCCAAGAACAAGACGACCTTTTAGAATCGGGCCAGCAATAGCTGACGAACATTTCATGATAAATTTTTAAGTCATCATCCCTCGGGGTGACGGCCTATTTGTTCGTTTAATAAACACAATTTGAGCCAGTTCACATTTTAAATGAAAATGACCGAAATGATTTTCGCATGGTTATGTAAACTGGCTGCCATTATGTATGAGGCACCTTTACATGACTACTGAGACCGATATTTCTTTTGCTGAGTTAGGTTTATCAGCATCTATTTTGACAGCACTAAATGACCTGGGATATGAAAAACCATCACCAATCCAACAGCAATGTATTCCATTGTTAATGGATGGAAACGATGTATTAGGTATGGCACAAACAGGTAGCGGTAAAACTGCTGCATTTAGTTTGCCATTACTGCATAACATCGACCCAGATTTAAAAGCTCCGCAAATTTTAGTACTTGCTCCAACTCGTGAGTTGGCTGTTCAGGTAGCGGAAGCAATGAGTGATTTCTCTAAACATATGAACCGCGTTAACGTTGTTGCCCTGTATGGTGGTCAACGTTATGACGTACAATTACGTGCACTGCGCCAAGGACCACAAATTGTTGTGGGTACACCAGGCCGCCTTCTTGATCACTTAAAACGTGGCACGTTAGATCTTTCTAAATTAAAAGGCTTAGTCTTAGACGAAGCTGATGAAATGCTGCGTATGGGCTTCATTGAAGATGTTGAAAACATCATGAGCCAAATTCCAGCTGAGCACCAAACTGCGCTGTTCTCTGCAACAATGCCTGAACCAATTCGTCGTATTACACGTCGTTTTATGAAAGACCCGAAAGAAATTCGTATTCAGGCTAGCATTACAACCCGTCCAGACATTGCTCAGAGCTATTGGACAGTGTACGGTATGCGTAAAAATGAAGCGTTAGTGCGTTTCTTAGAAGCAGAAGACTTTGATGCAGCAATTATTTTCGTGCGTACCAAAAATGCAACATTAGAAGTGGCTGAAGCGTTAGAACGCAATGGCTACAACAGTGCTGCACTAAATGGTGACATGAACCAAGCATTGCGTGAGCAAACCTTAGAGCGCTTAAAAGATGGTCGTTTAGATATCTTGATCGCAACTGACGTTGCAGCGCGTGGTTTGGATGTTGAGCGTATTAGTTTAGTTGTTAACTATGACATCCCAATGGATGCTGAGTCTTACGTTCACCGTATTGGTCGTACAGGCCGTGCAGGTCGTGCGGGTCGTGCGTTACTGTTTGTTGAAAACCGTGAACGTCGTCTGCTACGTAACGTTGAACGTACGATGAAACTGACTATTCCTGAAGTTGAATTACCAGATGCAGATCTGCTGAGCCAACGTCGTCAGGCGAAATTTGCTGAGAAAATTCAACAGCAATTAGAAAGCAGCGATTTAGACCAATATCGTTCACTGTTAGCAAAAATGTCTCCATCAGAAGATGTAGATATGGAAACTTTAGCCGCAGCATTACTGAAAATGGCACAAGGTGAACGTGCGCTGATCCTGCCACCAGATGCGCCACGTCGTCCACGTCGTGAATTTAATGATCGCGATGATCGCCGTGGTGATCGCCGCAACAGCAACGGCAATGGTTTTGACCGTGCAGAACGTGGTGAGCGTGGCGGACGTCGTGAGCGTCGTGATGTCGGTGATATGGAAATGTACCGTATTGAAGTTGGCCGTGATGATGGTGTGGAAGTTCGTCACATTGTTGGTGCGATTGCTAACGAAGCGGATATCAGCAGCCGTTATATCGGTAATATCAAATTGTACGGAACGCACTCGACAATTGAATTACCAAAAGGCATGCCAACTGACGTGTTAACTCATTTAAGTCGCGCACGCATTTTGAATAAACCAACTCAAATGCAGCTGATCGGTGATGCACAACCGTTTGAACGTCGCGGCGGTGGTGAGCGTCGTGGTGATGGTCGTCGTGATGGCGGCAGTGAAGGTGGCTTCGGTGCAGGTCGTCGTAATGACCGTGGCGGTGAGCGCGGTGGCGAACGTCGTGGCGGTGGTGAACGCCGTGGTGGTGGTAACCGTGACCGTGGTAACTCTGCTCCACGCCAAGATGGTACTAATGCGGCACCTCGTCGTCGTAGCAGCAGCCATAACGCGTAATTGCTAGGTTTTAGGGAAGTTATTCCCTAATAAAATGAAAACCCGCATTTCTTGGAAATGCGGGTTTTTTGTTGTTTTAAAAATGAACAATATATATTGTCTTCAAAAATGGCACTTGCTACTATAGTAATAGGTACTACATGGAGAGTAGTTGTGGCGTTCTATAAAATTTCCTCATTTAAGCGAAGCACCAAAAAAATTAAGATAATGGATAAACACTTGCTTAAGGCTGCAAATGAAGTCTTAGCGGGGGTTTATGAAGCAGACTTAGGAAGTGGTGTAATTAAAAAAAGGATTGCCATTAATGGAAAAGGGAAAAGTGGTGGGGTCAGGGTTATTATATTCTTCAAAGTTAGCCATCATCTCTTTTTTGCCGATGGTTGGGAGAAATGCAATATAGCTGCTAAAGGAGTAAAAGAAATTGAAGATGATGAACTAGATGCGTATAAGAATTTATCTCGACTTTTTCTTAATTATACGGATGATAAAATTGCTGATTTAGTTTTACATAATATTTTGGAGGAGCTTACTGATGAGCAATAAACTAGAAAACATGCTTGAGCTAGCGAAAGAGTTACATCAGGTTGATGCTGCACCAAAAAGTTTAGTTACTGATTTAGAACAGAAGGTTGGTAATCGTAAAATAAATAATAAAATCAAGGTAGTACCTATGATGAGCGGTGCGCAAATCAAACAACTCCGTGCTCAATATGGAATGTCACAAGCCATGTTAGCTTTAGCGCTGGGCATGTCTAAGGAAAGCGTATCTAAGTGGGAAAGAGAAGAAAAAAAACCCAGTGGCCCAGCTCTAAGAATGCTACATCTTATAGAGCAGCGAGGGCCAGAGATTTTAATTATTTAACCACTCAAACTAAACCCAATGCCTCTTTTAGTGGCTTGAGATAACGGCGGCTGACAGGTATATGTTCACCGGAGCTGAGTACCAACTCGGCTTGTCCACCGTCGCCAAACAGAATTTCATTTAACTGAGTCATGTTGACCAAATATTGGCGATGGCAGCGTACTAAAGGTGTACGAGTTTCTAATGTGCGTAATGTGAGCTCAGTAAAGCCTTCTTGCCCTTGTGTGCTCATCACATACACGCCACTCATACGTGAGGTGGCGTATAGCACTTCATCAAGCTTCATCAAATAGATGCGGCTATGGCCAGTACAAGGGATAAATTTGAGCGGCTCATTGTTGCTGAGTAGTTCAAGGTTCTGTTTTTGCTTACCTTGACGTAGGCGGTTTAAGGTTTTTTTTAATCGCTCTGTTTCAAGGGGCTTTAACAAGTAATCAAATGCATGCTCTTCAAAAGCTTGGATGGCAAATTCATTAAAAGCGGTAAGAAAGACGATATAGGGGCGGTCTTCTGGATCTAACATGCGTACCATTTCAAGGCCAGTTAGGCGCGGCATTTGAATATCAAGAAAAACCACATCAGGCTTTTTTTTGTGAATGACCCCAATCGCTTCAATCGCATTGGCGCATTCACCGATAATTTCAATATCATCGTGTTCTTCAAGTAGGCAACGCACATTTTCCCGTGCAAGAGGTTCGTCATCAACAATCAATACATTCATAGAGGTAATTTAATCATTATTATGTTGTAGCCAAATAAGGCAGGCGAATTTTCATTCGAGTGAATTTTTCTGGCTCATGTTCTACGCTGATACCATATTGTTCACCATATTTTAAACGTAAGCGTTTATCGACTAGCCCCATTCCTAAGCCATCGGACTTTTTAGTGGGCTTGTATAGCCCCGCGTTATCTTCTATTTCGATGTAGACATGTTCACTGTCGATATAACTACGTATTGTAATATATCCTGTTTCTAATAACTGTGAGGTGCCGTGTTTAATTGCATTTTCAACCAGTGGCTGCAGGGTAAATGCCGGAAGTTCAACCTGTTTGACTTCATCTGGGATCTCAATATGAATTTGTAAGCTTTCTTGAAAGCGGGCTTTTTCTATCTGCAAATAGGCGTTGATATGTTCAATTTCTTCACCAAGCGTGGCATTTTGTTCAGGTCGTTTTAAATTATTGCGGAAAAATGTCGAAATATATTGCACAAGCTGGCCTGCTTGCTGGCTATCTTTGCGGATCACGGCTTGCAGCGTATTGAGTACATTAAACAAAAAGTGGGGGTTCACTTGCGCATGAAGTAGTTTAACTTCAGATTGTAACAGTGATTGCTTATTGCGCTCATATTGGCCCGCGAGAATTTGCGCGGAAAATAAGCTGGCTATGCCTTCACCAAGGGTACGATTTATGGAGCTAAATAGGCTATTTTTCGCTTCATACAGTTTAATTGTACCAATGACTTTTTCATTTTCCCCGCGTAATGGGATCACTAATGCAGAACCGAGTTTACAGGTGGGGCTTAATGAACACTTGTAAGGCGTTTCATTGCCATCGGCATATACAACTTCATTATTCTCAATAGCTTGCCTTGACTGACTCGACGAAATCGGTGTTCCCGGGCGATGGTGATCAGCGCCAATACCAATAAATGCGAGTATTTTTTCACGATCAGTGATGGCGACGGCGCCAATTTCTAGTTCTTGATAAATAATCTTGGCAACTTTCATACTGTTATCAGCATTAAAGCCTTTACGCAGAATTCCTTCAGTGGTTAAGGCGATTTTTAGCGCCTGAGCAGAGAATGCAGTTGTGTATTTTTCAACAATAGCGCGGCGGTCGAGTAAAATACGAATAAACATAGCTGCGCCAATCGTATTTGCGATGACCATAGGTGCAGCGATATTTTTAACAAGTTCGAGGGCTTCATCGAAAGGTTTTGCCAACAATAAAATAATTAGCATTTGTATGATTTCAGCAATAAAAGTGACACAGCTGGCAATCATAGGATTAAAAATTTTATTAATTTCGCCACGTTTCATAAAGTAACGATGAACTAACCCGCCAATCAACCCTTCAACAATCGTTGAAACCATACAGGCAAATGCGCTCATGCCACCCAATGAATAACGATGTAACCCACCAGTAAAACCAACGGCAAAGCCGACAGCGGGACCGCCTAATAGACCCCCAAGCACGGCACCAATGGCGCGAGTATTGGCTATAGAATCATTGATATGCAAACCAAAATAAGTACCGATAATGCAAAATACTGAGAAAATCAGGTAGCACATCACCTTGTGAGGTAAGCGAATAGTGACTTTAAGTAATGGGGTAACCAGCGGGGTACGACTGAGGACCCATGCGATCACTAAGTAGACGCACATTTGCTGGAGGAGGAGTAATATTAAGTCAAATTCGTACATGCTCGTCATATTTCACATTCTGGGGGTGTTGACTACGTTCAGCTCCTTGGGTCACATACTTGTGTATGCTCCCCAAGCTATCTTCTCTTGTCGCCTACCCATAATGCGAACTATTTAGAGCATGGCTCGTCATGTTTCACATTCTGGGGGTGTTGACTACGTTCAGCTCCTTGGGTCACATACTTGTGTATGCTCCCCAAGCTATCTTCTTTTGTCGCCTACCCACAATGTGAACTATTTAGAGCATGATACGTTGTGGGATTTTTATTTTGTGGCGGAATTATTTATTCTTGCTATCTATTATTAGTCTTTATTCGGCTTGAAATTATATCGTAAGTCACTGGTTAAGTAATCGACATTTGAGAAAAGTACACTCATCAATATTTGACATAAGGCTGAAACCGCTTCAATATTAGTCAATGACCTACCTTTTCGTGATCTTGCGCACGAATTTATTAACGCTGTATTTAACTTTCTTGTCATACTCTAGGGATGGTAGTTTCCCCCGTTATTATTTAAGGTTCACATAAATAATGAAAAAAAGAACAATAGCACTGATTTTGCTGATGCTTATCTTAATAGCAGCAGCGGCACTTTTTCATTCCCATAACCAATATTTATTGTTACAGGGGGAAGTCGATGCACCTGAAGTTATCGTAACCTCGAAAGCAAAAGGGCGGGTGATTGAGCGCCATATTGAGCGTGGTGATGATGTAAAACAAGGGCAACTTCTCTTAACATTAGAAAGCCCTGAGCTACAGGCGCAGTATGCAGCATCAAAAGCGGCAAGAGACCAAGCAAAGGCGCAGCTAGAACTCTCTATTAATGGTACTCGCGAAGAAACTATTCGTGATCTTCAAGCCACCTTGGCACAAGCCAACTCTCAATATCAAAATGCCTCTCGTGAATATGCTCGTTTAAGTAATTTAAAAAACAAAGGGTATGTTTCAGCGAATGAGTTAGATAACGCACGTAAGGCCAAAGAAGTGGCATTTTCGCAAGTTCAAGGGGCAAAAGCACGGTTGGAAGAAGGCTTACATGGTGACCGTATTGAATTACGTCAGCAATATGAGGCGGCGCTTGACCAAGCAGAACAAAAATTAGCTGAATTGCAAGTTCAGGTGGATGATTTGCAAGTTAAAGCCCCGGTTGATGGGGAAGTAGGGCCTATCCCCGCTGAAATTGGCGAACTATTTAATGCAGGAAGCCCTTTGGTTTCATTAATACGCCTACCGCAAGCTTATTTTGTCTATAACTTGCGTGAAGATATTTTAGTTGATGTGAAAAAAGGCGATAAAGTACAGCTGGATATCCCAGCGTTGGGTAATAAGGTGGTTGAAGCTGAAATTCGTTATATTGCACCAAAAGGTGACTATGCTACTAAGCGAGCAACACGTGCAACGGGTGACTTCGATTTAAAAACATTTGAAATTCGCTTATATCCTGTAGAGCCGATCGAAGGGTTAAGGCCTGGCATGAGTGTGTTATGGCATTGGGATAAGTAAAAGGTGTTGCCATGAAATTTAAGTTCGCTTGGCACGGTTTTGAGCACGCCTTTAGCCGTGAAACCCAAATGGCTATTCGTAGCCCTGTTTTTCATTGGTTAAGTTGGCTGTTTCCATTAATGCTGTTTACGTTAGTTAGCGCTAACTTTTCAGAGGGGACATTAATGGATTTACCCGTTTCTGTGGTGGATGACAACCATAGCCCCGTGTCTCGGCAAATTATTCGTGACCTTAACGCAGGCCCGCACGCTGATGTAAAAACGATTGATGATAATTTGAGTACGTCATTAAAAAGACTCGGTAGTTCAAAAGATTACGCGTTATTGTATATTCCTCATAACTTTGAAGAAGATGTCTTACGGGGGCGTCAGCCTGAGCTGCGGATGTATTATAATGCGCTCTTTTATGCATCAGGTAGTTATGCGATTCAAGATTTTAGTGGGCTAGTGGCAGAGCTGAATGCGAAGTATCGCCAAGAAATGGCTAAGTCCATGGGAAAGGCATTGCCGCCATTAGCTCAAGTCACACTTTCTTATGACAGTTTGTTCAATCCGAGCGGTAGTTATATTTATTATCAACAGTTTGCTGCAACTATTCATATGTTACAGCTATTTGTTGTTACCGCAACAATCTACACCATGTCACGAGGTTCTACCTTACAAAGTGTTAAACCGTTTGTCATGGCGTTACTTGGGAAGTTAGCTCCTTACACCTTATTTTTCAGTATATTGCTCGCCGTAGAGATTGCGGCGCTAGTCACTATTTTTGATGCTAAAGTGGTAGGGAACCCGTTATATATGATTGTATTAGGGTTTTTCTATGTGATAGCAGCGCAAAGTATCGGTTTATTGCTGTTTAGTTTTACCTCAAGTGCCATCATGGCGTATAGCTTGATAGGGATGCTGGTGAGTATCGCCTTAGCCTTTTCGGGTATGGCTGTGCCTGAGCTATCAATGATATTGCCTGCACAGATTATTTCGAATATTGAACCACTTACACATACATTGAATGCTATGTTTGATATTTTCTTGCGGGAGATTTCTTTTACTCGCATCGTTCAAGTGTGTCTATTTTTATTGATTTACCCATTTGTGATTGGCTTTTTAATCCGTAAGCGACTAGTAAAACGGTTAGAAAACCAAGGAGGGGTTGTCTAATGGCTATCTATTTTGCAACCTTTCGTAAAGTGCTGCTGGGGATGTTGGAAAAACCGATGTGGCTGTTATTATTGGTTTCTCTGTGCGTTATGAGCTTAGTTTATGCCAAGCCTGTTCTTTGGGACTTACCTGTTGCCGTTATTGATATGGACCACAGCACAGCAAGTCGTGAGTTAATCCGTGATCTTGATGCGACGCCGAAGGTGCAATTGCAGAGTTATGATAACCTTGCTCAAGCTCGTCAGGATATGATTGCGAGAAAGTTATTTGCGATAATTATCATTCCAACAGATTTTCAACAACACTTATTGAGTGGTAAAAATATCACTGTGCCAGTGTATGGTGATGGCACCAACCGGCTAGCAAGTGGGCAAATTCAGCAAGAGTTATCAAAAGCCTACCAAACACTGCTCAATGCCTATAACACCCAGTTACTCACTAAAGCAGGCTATAGCCAAGAGCAAGCGAAAGTGATTATTACCCCTATTCGCAGTGAAACTGAGCCACTGTATAACCCAGGGATCAGCTTCGCAGCAATCGTTTTTCCTGGCTTGTTAGTGATGTTATTACAGCACTCCCTGTTGATTGCCTGTGTGCGAGTCAGTATCGCGGTCCGTTCTACGCCGAAAGGAAAACCGCCATTAGCCGTTTATTTAGGGGCGCTATCTGCTTTAATTCCGATTTGGTTATTTTTATCTACCGTATTTTTTGCCCTTTGGCCGTGGGTATTGGGTTACCGGCAAGAAGCGCCATTGTATGTGATTTGGATGTTCACGTTCCCATTCCTCTTGGCTGTTCTGGGGCTTGGCAAGTTAGTGACGGAATGTTTGCGCAGTGTCGAAATGATTTATTTAACTTTGGCATTTATTACGACTCCTGTGTTTTACATGTCAGGTACGATTTGGCCACTGCAAGCGATGCCTGATTGGGTTCGTATGATTGCATCAGCACTACCATCAACATGGGCCACAAACGCTATGGCAGGTCTTAACCAAATGGGACTACCGTTTAGCGATGTCCTGATGGATATCGTGATGATGCTGATTTTAGGGGTTATTTATACGGTCATTGGGGTATTTATTGGTATGCTCCGAGATGGCGAACTGCGTCATATTAGCCATATGTTTAACCGCTGGCGCAGGCATCGGCATTAATATTTAATCGTGTTTATGGTCTATTAGAAAAGGCGGCCTAAAGAAATAATGACTAATTAATCGACAAATGCTAAACTCAACCGCAATGTAGTCACAATGTAGCTACGTTTGATATGTGTAGGGGGATGATATGTCAACACTATTGAAAACAACAGATGTTCGTAGTCGAATTGATGAACAATTAAAAGCGGAAGCCACGAGTGTATTACAAGATTGTGGTTTGACTATTAGCGCAGCTATTCGTTTGTTTTTAGAACAAGTAGTTCAAGAGCAAAGAGTTCCCTTTGAAATCAAACGTAAGCAACCTTCGCTGAAAACTACACTAGCGTTGAAAGAAGCTAAAGCTATTGAGCAGCACTACGATTCAATTAACGAAATGATGGTGGAGTTAAGCAAAGTTGACTCAGAAGCCAAGTAATAAGCGAGCTAAGCAACCAAGGCAGGTTGCTTATACACCAACGTTTAAGAAGTCATGGGAACGATATAACCGAGCGGGCCGTAGGGATATGAATGCGGCTGTTCTCGTTATGGAAATACTGTTTTCTCAAAAAATAATACCAAAAGAATATCTTGACCATGAATTAGAAGGTCATGAATGGCAAGGAGCTAGGGAGCTTCATATTGGTGGTGATTTCTTACTGGTTTATCGCTTGTCAGATAAAGGTAATTTAATCACTTTCGTTGATATTGGTTCGCACAGTGAATTATTTGGTTAAGGTAATGAGCTATAGTTCGAGCTCATTACCTATTGTATATCAAGGCACTAGCAACAACCCTGCAATTTGTCGCCAATAACCATTACAGTTTTGGTTTACGATATTCAGCGGAATATCCCCATTTTCATTGGCTTTAAACTGTTTGATTATCTCAAGGGATTCTATACTTTCAGGGGAAATGCGCACAATATCTACAAGATCATGCATTGAATGCAGGTCATTGCCAAGGTTATAGCAAGCACCACTGAGCGTTTGAATGCCATTCAATGTAAACACCTGTTGATGTTCTTGGGAAAGCACCTTGCGCCCTTGTGGGTAGTTTATACAGCAAGTTTCACACTCGTCTTTTTGCTTATTTTCAGAGCGCGCAGTAAAACAGCGTGCGGAATAGGCAAGTGGTAAGTGACCGTAGCTCATCACTTCAACATCAAATTTGCCACGAATACCGATATCATCACATTGGTGAAGTAAATTGACTAGCCAATCACGAGAAAGCTCTACAGGCATACACCAGCGCACCATGCCTTGGCGTAAGAGAATATTTAAGGTTTGTGCGTTATAGCAATTCAAACCGTGGCCCGCGACAAAAGGAAGTCCTCTCTCGGCTAACATGTTGACCACACCAAAATCATGGGCTTCAACGAGAAACTCGCCATTATCAACTAATTTGCTGATCTCTTTAAGTTCTGAAGGTGCTTGAAGGAGAGCAAGGGTGCTCAGCACAATCTGTTTACCACTTTTCGCGAGTTGTTGTGCGAGTTCTATCCAATCATTGGGCTTCATTTCTCGACGTTTACTGCACACTGTCTCACCGAGATAGATAATATCGGCGTCACTTTGAACGGCGTGTTGATAAAAATCTTCCAGCGTTTGCTTTGGCCAGTAATAAAGAATAGATCCTAACGAGTACTGCATGATATTTACCTTTTAAATTACTGCCATTTACGATGATAGGCACCCAATGTAGTTTGGCTTCCTTCAGAAAGCCCACCTAATGCTTTTAGCCATTTAGGGTCGGTGACAAAGTTATTCGGGTTGGATTTGTAGCGGTCGATGGCTTGGCGCCAAATACGGGTCACTTCAGTCACATAAGCTGGGCTGCGCTGGCGGCCTTCAATTTTGACAGAGGCAATATTCGCTGCCATTAATTCAGGTAATAATTCAATAGTATTGAGGCTGGTGGGCTCTTCAAGGACATGATATTTCTGTTCATCGACAAGATAACGTCCTTTACATAGTGTTGGATAACCGGCATTTTCATCTTTTTGGTAACGGTCTATCAGCACATTATTAAGGCGCGATTCCATTCCTTCTTCAGTTTGTTGCCAACGAACAAAACGGGCTGGAGAGCATGCGCCTACGGTATTTGGTGACTCACCCGTGAGATAAGAAGACAGATAGCAGCGGCCTTCAGCCATGATGCATAAACTACCAAAAGCAAACACTTCAAGCGGTACAGGGCTATTTTTGGCTAATTGTTTCACTTGGTGAATAGATAGCACGCGCGGCAGGACGACACGATGGACTTGAAAATTACGTTCATAGAAGCGTATGGCTTCAGTATTGGTCGCAGAGGCCTGAACAGAAACATGCCTTTCAATATGCGGGTATTTATTTGCCGCGTACTCTAACATTGCGATATCGGCTAAGATCAAGGCATCGGCACCGAGATCCGCGGCAAGATCGACAGAATTTTGCCAACGTTCGTAACCGTTAGGGTGCGCAAATGTATTAATCGCAATATGTAATTTTCGTTTACGGTTATGGATATAGCGCTCAGCTTCGTGCAGTTTTTTTTCAGTAAAATTGAGTCCTGCGAAATGGCGCGCATTGGTATCATTTTTTAATCCAATATAAACGGCATCAGCACCGTTATCGACAGCCGCTTTTAACGCGGGCAAATTCCCTGCTGGGCAGAGTAATTCCATTGTCCTATCCCTGTATAAAATTTAATAGCTGCCATTCTAGTCAACAGAACTGTTATAGATTTTGATTTAGAGCAGAGAAATTGTTAATGGATATCAGTATTCGTTAATTAAGGTTGTTAGAGAAATAAGGGGACTGGTGGGTAATAAAGAAACTGTATCAAATAGTAGGGAATAAGTTTAATAAATAGGGAAAATAAATTATTTCTGACTGAATTTTGAACATTAATTGGATGGTATGGGTAATTAGAGATAGTTTTTTATCAATGGGAAGTGAGAAATAAATATTGGCGGGATGGGCAAAAATTGATATAGGATCAAACCAATAATGTCATTTTTTGGCAAGATAACTTATCGTGAGTCAAATGTTAGGTTAATGACTTCAATAAATGGGGTTATTAGCGTTGAAAATTTAATCATCTAAATATGCAATATGTTACCCTAAATAATTCGAGCTGCTACTGCGGTTAAGTAGTTACACGAAAACGGGCAGACAATTACTACGGGAGTCAGTACTGTGTTAGGTAAAATTCGTTCTCAACTCATCACAAAAGGCCCTTCATTTTTGAAACTGCCTTTAAAAGTGACCCCATTCGCATTACAGCGTCAGGTTCTCGAGCAGTTGCTAAGTTGGCAATTTCGTGAATCAGTAAAAGAAGGGGAACTTGATTTTCTCGAAGACAAATGGCTAAAAGTTGAAGTTCGTGACTTAGCATTAGTCTGGTTTATCAGTTTGCAAGATGGTCAATTGTCTGTAAAACAGCATGCCGAGGCTGATGTTAGTGTGAGTGGTAATGCGAATGATCTAGTACTGATCGCCGCGCGCAAAGAAGACCCCGATACGCTCTTTTTCCAACGTAGATTGGTGATTGAAGGGGACACTGAGCTCGGACTCTATGTGAAGAATTTAATGGATGCTTTCGAACTCGAAAACATGCCAGCACCGCTGCGTTTTGCTCTATTACAATTAGCCGATGTGATTAAAACCGTGCATGAAGCTGAGGACGCAGAGCATAAATCGCCTGCGTTAACTTCATGCTAATTCGAGTTGAAATCCCTGTCGATGCAATGGGTATTGATAAATTATTGCGTGAAACGTTTCCAACTGAAGCGGAAGCTAACCTTGTTCAACATTTGCGTGAGGATGGTTTGTTAACTCTCGGGGTTGTGGCAACAAATGATGATGGTGAAGTGATTGGCTATGTTGGCTTCACACCCGTTGATGTTAACGACGAAGACGTACAATGGGTAGGTCTTGCGCCATTAGCGGTAAGTAAAGCGCATCAAGGCCAAGGGATCGCAGAAAAACTGGTCTATGAAGGGTTAGATAGCCTTAATGAGTTTGGTTATGGTGCTGTCGTTGTACTGGGAGATGAACGCTACTATTCGCGTTTTGGTTTTGAACCGGCTTCAAGCCACGGCGTAAGTTGCCAATGGCCTGAACAACAGGCTCATTTTTTGGTTTGTGGCTTAGAAAATGGCGAAATCGGGGAACACCAAGGTTTGGTGACTTACTCTTCACACTTCAATAATTTATAGTTAGCTAAGTAGTCAGTTAAATCATCAGGCTGGTCAATGACCAGCCTTTCTTTT
The DNA here is from genome assembly GCF_028480905.1 of Providencia sp. PROV156. Lineage (NCBI taxonomy): Bacteria > Pseudomonadati > Pseudomonadota > Gammaproteobacteria > Enterobacterales > Morganellaceae > Providencia > Providencia sp. PROV156. Next base: position 32,393 of record NZ_JAMPPE010000020.1, read on the forward strand.
ATCTTTTTATTCAGTTGCTTAACTTGATATTCTATTTTTGACGCGGCTGAGCGAGAACCAATAAAACAAGAAAATACCAGTTCTAGTGGCATTTTTCCTTTCAATGCTTTTGCCCCTGTTCCTGCCTTATGTTGCTCAAAACGACGTTGTACATCGGTGGTGATACCACAATACAAGGCGTTATTTTTCTCTCTTACTAAGTAAAGATACCAATCACTTTGTTTTGATTGTTTTTTTTCTAGGGTTGTTTTTATCATTCTGTGCTGATTTATAAGAAGAAAATATTAGGTTAACAACGAATATATTCGTTAAGTAAGATATTTATAACATATTAAAATTTAAATAAAAAATGATATAAAACTGTCACAAAGTTGTAACCTCAACCTAAGTTAGCATTCAAATTATTTGAATAACTATAGCAAAATTAGCTAATTTTCTTTTCAAAATAAAGCGCATAATATGATCCATATCACAGAGGGACAGTAAAAATCCCAACTAAAAATCAATTTTACAAGAAGGTATATACAATGAAAAAATCAACATTATTCGCTGCTGCTTTAACTTTAGGTGCTGTTTCATTTGGCTCAATGGCTGCTGAAGAAGTTCAACATACTAGTCAGCCAGCAGCTGGTTATGTCTCAGTAACGGGTGCTGTGAGTGTAAATGACCTGACCGCACAATTAGCCAAAAAAGCTGATGAAGCTGGCGCAACTTCATTCCGTGTGATTTCTGCTGGCGGTGAGAATAGCATGAATGGTACTGCAGCTATTTATAAGTAACTCTATTCGTCATATTTACTCGTCATACTTCGAGCCGTAGCGTTGTTGGCCGCGTTCATTCGCACTAGTCACATACTTATGTATGCTCCTAGCGTCTCGTTCACTTGCCGCCTAGCTACAACTCGAATTATTTAGAGTAAAGACTTGGGTGATATGGTGTAAAAACCCAAGTTAATTAGAGCCATTTTTTAATTAGTTAGGCTATAGTAATAGCGAATTTTATGCCTACGTTCAGAACAGTTTAAGCAAGCTTAGGGGTAACCCGAAAGCTTGTTCTGAACGGGTCTATATGGAAACCGCTATGACGCCTGAACAAGCTTTAAAACACATCCAACGCTATATTGCTCGCCAACACGTTTTTTCCCTTTTTGCTCATCACAACAATGATATCTGGCCTGCCAGTTGTTACTATGCATTTGATGCGAAAACGATGTGTCTGATTTTAATGACAGACCCGAATTCCAAGCATGGGCAATTGATGGTGGCTAACCCGCAAGTGGCTGGCACAATATCGGCGCAAACTAAAGCCGTGAATACAATACAAGGTATTCAATTTACAGGTGAAATTAAAATATTAGAAAGTGAGGAAGCACAACTCGCTCGCGGTTTCTACTGCCGCCGCTTCCCTGTGGCAATAGCAGCGAAACTGCCAGTTTGGCAGCTTCACTTACAGAATGTCAAAATGGTGGATAATAAATTAGGTTTTGGCACCAAGCTATATTGGGAATGCCAAATTTAACGAAGCCTATGGATTACCTGATTTGAGCTACCGCGCCAAATTAAGCGCGGGTCATGTAAATCCTGCTCAAATTTACCGTCAATCACGGTATTGACAAAACTCACCACTTTTTGCTGTTCAAGCGTTAAATCACCCAATGTGTATCCTGTCCATAACCAGATGTCTTTATCTGGGCAAACGGCTTTAACGCGTTTTACCAACTTGAGCACTGCAGGCAAATTGGCTGGGTGTAGCGGGTCTCCGCCCGACAGGGATAATCCCTGTCGACGAATACGAGTATCTTGCAAGTCTTGGATAATTTGGTCTTCCATTTCTTGGGTGAATGGCACACCTGAATCCACTCGCCATGTACTTTGGTTGTAACAACCACGGCATTGATGAACACACCCTGCCACAAACAGTGTACAGCGGGTTCCGGGGCCATTAACCACATCAACAGGATAATATTGGTGATAATTCATGGCATTAACCTATTTGGCCGTTACCTAAATGCTTAATACGGCGTTTGACTTCCTCTTGTTTTCCTGCATTAAATGGCCTTGCATCTGGGCTGCCTAAATAGCCACAGACACGGCGGATAACTGAAACGCGGTTAGTATCATGATTACCACAAGCCGGGCAGGTAAAACCTTTGCTGGTGCAGGAAAATTCACCGGAGAAACCGCATTCATAACACTCATCAATGGGGGTGTTAGTCCCATAATAAGGCACATGTTGATAGCTGTAGTCCCACACGTCTTCTAAGGCTCTAACATTATGTTGTAAGTTTGGGTATTCGCCATAACAGATAAAACCGCCATTCGCGAGTGCAGGGTAAGGTGCTTCAAAATCAATTTTATCGTAGGGATTCACCTGTTTTTCAACATCTAAGTGGAAGCTGTTTGTGTAGTAGCCTTTGTCGGTAACACCTTGTATCACACCAAATTCAGCGGTATCGAGACGGCAAAAACGGTCACACAAATTTTCACTTGGTGTGCTGTATAAACTGAAACCATAGCCTGTTTGGGCTTTCCATTCATCGGTGGCTTGGCGTAAGCGGTTGACAATTTCGACGGCTTTTTCACGTAATTTTTCATCATCATACACATGAGTTTGTGTGCCAAAAAGTGCATTGATGGTTTCATGCAACCCAATGTAACCTAAAGAAATAGATGCACGACCATTTTTGAATATCTCAGCGACGTTATCATCCGCTTTTAAGCGAACTCCACAAGCGCCTTCCATATATAAAATTGGCGCAACACGTGCTTTGACGGTTTCTAAACGGGCAATGCGAGTCATTAAGGCTTTTTTGGCAATAGCTAAGCGATCATCCAGTAATGCCCAAAATGCATCTTCATTGCCTTGAGCTTCGATAGCAATACGAGGCAAATTGAGGCTGATAACCCCTAAATTGTTGCGCCCATCATGAATTTGTTGCCCATTTTCTTCATAGGTACCAAGGAAACTGCGGCAGCCCATTGGCGTTTTAAATGACCCAGTAACATCAACGACGCGGTCGTAATTAAGAATGTCAGGATACATACGCTTACTGGCACACTCTAAAGCGAGTTGTTTGATATCGTAATTAGGGTCGCCTAGCTTATGGTTTAGGCCATCTTTAATTGCAAATACGAGCTTAGGGAAAACGGCCGTTTTACGGTTTTTACCAAGTCCCGCAATGCGGTTTTTCAGAATAGACTGTTGAATTAATCGTGCTTCTTTAGAGGTTCCGAGACCAAAACCAAAGGTGACAAACGGGGTTTGGCCATTTGCGGTGTGAAGCGTATTGACTTCATACTCTAAGGATTGAAAGGCGTCGTAACACTCTTTATCGGTGCGGCTGTGTGCATAACCTTCTGCGTCTGCTATTCCCCATTCTTTGGCGACTTTTAGGTGCTTTTCGTAGCTGATAGCGACATATGGCGCTAAAATTTCGTCAATACGGTTAATGGTTGTGCCCCCATAAATATGGCTCGCAACCTGTGCAATAATTTGTGCTGTAACAGCTGTTGCGGTTGAAATAGACTTTGGTTGCTCTATTTCTGCATTTCCCATTTTAAACCCGTTAGTTAACATGCCTTCAAGGTCAATTAACATACAGTTAAACATCGGGAAGAACGGCGCATAGTCGAGATCATGATAGTGAATTTCACCACGTTCGTGTGCGATAACGACATCTCTCGGCAAAATATGTTGTTTTGCATAGTGTTTAGCGACAATACCAGCGAGTAAATCGCGTTGTGTCGGGATCACTTTACTGTCTTTATTGGCATTTTCATTGAGTAAAGAGACATTACTTTGTTCGATTAGCCCACGAATGTCATGTGTCAATTGGCTGCGTTTTTCACGTTCGCTGTCTCTGTCGTGGCGATATTCAATATAAGCACGGGCTAAGTCTTTATAAGGCCCCGCCATCAATTGGTTTTCGACAGCGTCTTGGATTTCAGCGATATCCACTCGGTCACGGCTGCAAAGTTGCTCTGTGACAACAGAAGCAACCTGAAGACAATAATCGTCATCCTTAACATTCACAGCAGCCGCTGCACGTTTAACGGCTTCCTGAATTCGTGGAAGGTCAAAACCGACCTGACAACCATCTCTTTTTATAACAACCGTTCCCACGGGCATTCTCCTTGTTAAGTTATCCACAATACGACTTCAGCTATTCGCCATGTTTATCACGGGGACTAATCTGTGGATAAAATGTGAATAAATACTATATGTTGTGTCATTAGGTGTAATTAAAGCACAATATGTAGGATTTTGCTTTTATTTAGATCGCCAACATTTGATTTAAAACAAAGAAAAAAATAATTTGTATGAAGATCAAAAGCGCAGAGGAAATAAATCTTTTCAGTTGCCAGTATCCATATCAGTGAGATAAATAAAAAAAGAGATGTGATTTTCTTTATTCGCAAAGCATGAAAATGACTACTGTGGCGGGGAGTTTATTCTGTATCGGAGGTAGACAGTAATGAAAGACACCCCACCCAAAGCATGGGGTGTTTGGCTCGAACTAATCGTTATTTACGTACTGCGATTGCTTCGATTTCAATTTTCACGTCTTTTGGCAGACGAGCAACTTCAACGCAAGAGCGCGCTGGGAATGGTGCATTATGTTGTTTGAAAAATTCTTCGTAGGTTGCATTCACTGTCGCAAAGTCATTTAAATCTTTTACAAATACCGTTGTTTTCACGATATTAGCCGCACTTAAGCCAGCTTTTTCTAAAATTGCTTTTACGTTAGCCAGTGATTGGCGAGTTTGTGCTGCGATATCTTCAGGCACTTCACCCGTTTTAGGGTCAACAGGGATTTGCCCTGATGTGATAACCATACTACCCAAATCTACGCCTTGAACGTAAGGACCGATCGCTGCTGGTGCGTTTTCTGTATTGATTTCGTATGACATAACTACTCCGTTTCATCACGTAAAGAAAAAATACTCGTCATATGGTAAGCCACAGCGGTGTTTGTGGCTTAGTGTGACTTTGAGTATAACTTTATGGGGTGTTAGGCGCCATTATAAACATGGATTGCACCTACACAACACCGCAGTCTACGCAAAAACAACCTATTGGTTATTGATCACAGCGTCTCTATCGAACTCTTTTTCGCAGAATTTACACGTCAGTGCGACTTCTTTGCCGATTTTTTTCACACGGAAACTGCTTGATACAGGTTCATTATGGCTAATACAGTTGCTGTTTGGGCAAATTAACACATTGTCGATATACTGAGGCAGTGTGAGTTCAAGCTTTTCTACCACTTGGTAATCTTCAATACGGTTAACGGTGGCTTCAGGGGCATACATGGCTAATTGGTTAGCTTGCTCTGGAGTTAAAAAGGTATTTTCGATTTTGATAATGTCTTTTTTACCTAGATTGCTTGATGGCAAATTTAAACCAATTGTGATGCGTTCATCTGTTTTTGTTAGTTTAAATAACTTTAGTAATTTGAAACCAATTTGAGCAGGAATGTGGTCAATAACGGTACCGTGGCTGATTGCTTCAACTTGTAATTTATGATCTTGTGTCATGGTATGTCCTCCTCAGATAGCTAATTCTTTATTTAAAACTAGAGATAACAATGCCTGCCTTGCATAAATCCCATTTCCTGCTTGTTGGAAATAGTAAGCATAAGGTGTGCTATCCACATCAACTGCGATTTCATCAACCCGTGGTAGTGGGTGTAAGACTTTTAAATTCGGTTTTGCACAATGCAGGTCAGCCGCACTTAAAATAAATTGTGCTTTCACATTCGCGTATTCAGAGGGGTCGAGGCGCTCTTTTTGTACACGGGTCATATACAGAATGTCGAGTTCTGGCATCACTTCATCAATATTATTATGCAGGCTGTAGGTTGCGCCTTTTTCTTCTAAAATGTGCAGAATATGGTTTGGCATTGAAAGCGCTTCAGGGGCAATAAAGTAGAAGTGATTGCCTTCAAATTTAGACAGTGCTTGGGTTAAGGAATGCACGGTTCTGCCATATTTTAGGTCACCGACCATGGCAATTTGCAGGTTCTCTAAACGGCCTTGCGTTTCTTGGATAGTAAACAAGTCGAGTAATGTTTGTGTGGGATGTTGGTTTGAACCATCGCCTGCATTAATGACAGGAATGTGGCCTGCAAACTGGCTAGCGAGGCGAGCGGCACCTTCTTGCGGATGGCGCATGACAATAGCATCGACATATTGGCTGATAACAGAAATGGTATCGGCTAATGTTTCCCCTTTTTTACCGAGGGATGTGTTGGTGCTATCAGAGAAACCAACAACGGAAGCGCCTAAACGATGGATAGCCGTTTCAAATGACAAGCGTGTGCGTGTAGAGGCCTCAAAGAAACAACTTGCGATGACTTTATGTTTTAGAAACTCAGGTTGCGGCTGTTTTTTTAATGAAGCCGCAACATTAAGCACTAATTCAAGGTCTGAACGGTCTAAATCATTAATCGAGATGATATCGCGGTGGTATAAAGGGTTCGGCATTGTTGTTCTCCTGTGTCAGCAAGACATGTTAGGTCTATAGGCCAAAAAAAAGCCCCTCAATTGAGGGGCTTTTCTATAAATAAGAAGGGGAAAAACAGGCTGTCCAGACCGCCAGAAGGCAGTGCAGTGGAGGTATTCTCTGTAAAAAATAGAGCAGCAGCGTTCATGGTTTCTCCCGGCAAATTGTGGCGCATTATACGCATCTCATTCCATGACGCAAGCGTTTGCATAAAGAAAAATACATTTTTTTTATTTTTGCGTTTTGGTGAATATTTGAACTAACTGAAAAATGGGAGAAATAGTATCTCTCAATAGGGAATGTGCTGAGCATTGGTGTTTTTTAAACCAAAATTAAATCACATGATTGAATATACAGTACATTTATTTACACACATTTTATGTACGAGTAAGATATTTTTTCTTTTTAATTAAATATGATCATTATGAAATCACGACTTTTTATTCTATTGGCATTCCTTCTTTCTGGCTGTTCATCTGTTTGGGTACCTGTTTCCGGTGGCTCAAAATTCACTCAAGCTGAGGCGAATGCAGTTTGTAAACCTGAAGCCCTTCATTTGTACCCAATCAAAAATGAAGTTGCGCAGCGCTCTGTTATGTCTTATGTCGAAAAAAAATGCAAAAAAGATGATGATTGTGGAAAAGACAAAACTTATAAAGAACAAACACCAGTTATGGAAAGCTATGTGATTGATGTCAATGAAGATACCCGTAATAATTATTACTTGGAATGTATGGTATCCAAAGGCTGGACAAAAAAAGATAAGTATATGTGGGAATAGTATACAGGCCGCTAAATAGCCCAGTAGGTAGAGGTTACTTGGCTATTTAGCGTGATAACTTTTATTTTTGCCCAAGCCTTTTTGCTACTTTCTCTAATTTCATCATTAGTAATAATGTAATCGAAACTAATACAATCGTTAGTGCCGAACCATCAGCAATATTGCCTCTATCGGTTAAACTGAAAATGGAAACAGGTAATGTCGCCCAGCCGGGGGGATATAACATCATTGTGGCGCCAAGTTCCCCTAAGGACAGTGATAGGCTTAATGCTAATGCTGAAATCATCCATGGCATCAATAGTGGTAGGGTGACATGGCATAAACGATACCAAGGGGAAGCGCCTAAGCTAAAAGCCACATTTTCAATATCGGGAGAAATACGGGTTAACCCAGTGGAAACATTGCTAAACGTAAAAGCAGAAATCAACACAAAATGAGCACTAAATACAATCCAAAAAGTGCCGTTCATCTGTAAATAGCCTTGGCTGAATGCTACAAGGATCCCAAGCCCAATAGACACAGAAGGAATAGCGCTGGGGAGATAAAATGCAATACTCAGCCACTTTTGTATTTTCCCACTGTGTCTTCTTAGTGCTAACGCAGCCCAAAGCCCACAAAACAGCGCAAATAGACTGGCACTAAAACCAACCACTAGGCTGGATAAAATGGCATCCCAAGCTGGCCCACTAAACGCATTCACAAAATGTTCAAAAGTAAAGCCTGAAGGCAAAATGCTATTCCATTGGCGGCTGAAACTCGACATTAAAATCATCACTAAAGGCAGTAAAAACAATAAACCAAATAAGCTGATGGCAATGATAGTGGCAGTGGCTCGCCCTTTTTTAGACCAAATCAACATAATTAATTCCTTAACCCAAGGCGAGTGGTCGCCATTCTGTATAGGAAAAATAACCCGAGTGAAAGCAAGATGTTAATTAAGGCAATCATGCATGCCACCGCATAATCTGACTCTAATATTGCCTTGCTGTATACCATCATCGGCAAGGTATTGACGCCTTTCGCCCCGATAAACAGTACGATGCCAAATTCATTGGTGGTTAACAGCAGGCACAGGCTACCCCCTGCTAATAAGGCGGGTAGCGCCGCAGGGAAAATAACTTGCGCGATAACCCGTGCAGGGTGTGCGCCTAAAATACTTGCCGCTTCTAACTGGCTCTTGTCGATTTGCCGCAGTGCCGCCATAAGGGGACGCATGACCAAAGGGGTAAAAACGGTAATTTCTGCCAAAATCACCCCATGGATAGAATAAAGAAACTCAACGGGGGGGAATTCTAAATCAAACAATGCCATCAAGGTGCCATTGAGTAACCCTGCAGAACCATAAATGAAGGTAAAAGCGAGGGTAATCAAAAAGGTCGGTAGAGCAATAAAAGTATCAATCACTTGCGTGATAAAACGGCTTCCCGGAAAAGGAATAAACACTAAGATCAGTGACAATACACTACCTATCACAAGGCAACCTAAGGTGGCCAAAATGGCGATGTAGAGTGTATTCCATAACCCATTAATAAAGCGTTTTGACTCAATAAGTTGCCAAAATGCATCCAACCCCCATCTACCCGCCTCATTTTGTAGTGCTTGTTGGGCTATCAACAATAAGGGATAAAAAAACAACGTAACTAACACCAGTAATGGCGGCAATATCCAATAAATGGGCTTTATCGTTATTGATGAACCTTTTGGCACGCTAATATGTGACATGTTATTCCTCAATTAAAACGGTATCCGCAGGTGAAAACCATAAAGTGAGTTTGTCGCCTATTTTAGGCGGTGAGGCCAAATGGGTGATGGCAACACTCACGGTTTCACCAGCAACATCACAAATTAAATGCGTTAAATCCCCCTGCCAGCGAATAGACGTCAATGTGGCCTGTAATTGATTGGTGGCATTGGAATTTGGTACTAGCGTGATGTGCTGTGGGCGGATACACACCCATTTGTGAGTGCCTGCTCGCATGCCTAATGTATGAGCCTCCAACAATGTTCCACCACAACTGACATTCACTTTTCCAGGGCTTGTTGAAAAACCAAGCGCAGTAGCGGCTAGAATATTGGCTCGGCCTAAAAACTCAGCAGCAAAACGGTTGGGTGGGCGGTGATATAAGGCATTTTTCTCACCATGTGCGACTAAGTAGCCATCTTTCATAATGCCAATTTTATCACCAAGTGCGAGAGCTTCAGTTTGGTCATGAGTCACATAAAGAATAGTTAAATCGGGCAGTTCACGGTGTAAACGGGCAATTTCTTCAACCATATTATGACGAATTTGCGCATCTAGTGCGGAAAGCGGTTCGTCGAGTAACAGAACACGAGGCCTCACGGCTATCGCTCTAGCAATCGCAACTCGCTGTTGCTGCCCCCCTGAAAGTTGGTGAGGGTAGCGGGTTGCGTAATCCGTCATACCGACGATTTTAAGGGCTTCAATGACTCGCTCGTTAATGAGTGCTTTAGGTTGTTTCTGAGCTCGTAAGCCAAATGCGACATTCTCTTCCACTTTCATATGGGGAAATAGCGCATAATTTTGTACAACCATACCGAGTCCGCGTTGGTATGGGGGAAGGTGGGTGATATCCATATCACCTAATAAGATGCGCCCGCTGTCAGGTTGAGCAAACCCCGCAATGGCTCGCAATACCGTGGTTTTTCCTGAACCAGACGGGCCAATCAACACCAATATTTCCCCAGAGTCGATGGTTAAATCTAAAGGTTTTAGCACGACATTATTATGATATGAGACACGTAAAGACTCTAATGTGATCCCAGAGTGCTCGGTTTGCTGCATTGCAGTAGTGGCTTTTCGTTTCATCAACATCACAAGTTACTCACCATCAGTGACTTTTTGCCAACGGGAAATATCATCGGATAGGGAAACTTCAACTTCATCCCAATTAGGCTGCCAAGTTTTCACACCTTCTAACATTTGGACAGCGCTCTGGTATTGCTTATCAGATGGTGTGATATCTGAACGAACAGGCATACCCCATGAAAGCTCACTAACACGGCTTTGTGATGGTTTATCCAGCAGGAAATTAATGAGTTTTTTACCGTTTTCGGTTTCAGGGGCATTGTTAACTAAGCCGACAACATAAGGTAAAACCAGTGTACTACGTTCCCCATTGGCATCTTTTGGCCAGAAAATTTGGACATTAGGGTTACGTACCATTTGGGATAAATTCATTTGTAAGTCGCCATTAGCGACATAGAGCTCCCCTTTATTCACGAGGGCGGTAAGCTTACCTGTCGAGGCGGATGGGCCAACGTTATTAGCCTGCAACTTACCGAGATAATCAAACCCTGCGTCTTTGCCATTAAAACTGTGGAAAACTTGTAACATCACTGCAGTACCATCCCCAGCTTGTCCTGGTGTTGAATATTGAAGTTTATTTTTAAAGCGAGAATCGAGTAGGGAGCCCCAATTTTCAGGAGGAGACTTAAGCAGCTTAGCGTTATAGATAAAGGTCAGGTAATTATTGACCAACGGCGTGTAAAAGTGATTTGAATTAGGAATATTTGCTGCATTTTCTGGCGTAAATTCAGCTAATAACTGGTTTTTTGCGGCACGTTGGATAAAAGGCGGAACGGTAATAAGCACATCGGCTTGTGGATTGGTGCGTTCTTTAGCGAGCCTTTCAACGATCGCCCCTGAGCCACTTTCGACATATTGTACTTTAATGCCTGTTTGTTTGGTAAACGCCTCGAACTGATTTTTATACCAACTGTTGTTGCCATCGTGCAGGCCATCAGCGGAGTAAACAGTCACAACATCAGCGGCAAAAACAGAGGTAGAGCAAAGGGTTGCCATTAATAGACCAGCTAAGTAGGTGCGTTTCATGGTTATCTCCTGTTAAGGTAAAATGTATCCTGGTATATACCAGATGTTTTTTACGCTAACGGGTTTATATGACAGAAAGATGAAATGCAGCTAAATAGCTAAAATTATTTTCTATAAATAGAAATAATCACAAAGTATCGACTTCGATGCGCAAGCTATCGTGGCGCCAGTATTCAACATCATAATCTAAAATTCGCCCATGTTGGTCATAGTTTAAGCGTTGCAACAATAAGGCTGGACGGCCAACCGTAACCCCCAGTGCTTGTGCTGCTTGGGCAGGCATTGCCGTTGGGTAGAAAGACAAATGCATACTGGTATAGATTAAATTGAAATGAGCTTCGTACACTTCCGTTAAACTGCCGTTGAGGTCGTGGCGTAGCAGTTCAGGAACGCGAGCAGGTAAACAATGGTTCTCACAGTAACAAACGGGCCTGTCATCAGCAAAACGTAGGCGGGTGAGTAAATAAATTTGTTCAAATGATTGAAGTTTTAACGGCTCCATAGCTTCGAGAGGAACGGTAATAACTTTTCCATCCAGTAAAACTGTCTTCGGTTGGCGACCTTGTTCGAGGCAAAGTTTATGGAAATTAGTATTTTGGGTTGGATCTAACCAAAGGCGCTCAGGTGTGACAAACCAACCACGACGCTCAGAACGGTAAATGGCCCCACTGGATTCTAGCTGCGCTAAACTTTCGCGAATAGTGACACGAGTGGTATTGAAAATGGCACAAAGTTCGCGTTCCGAGGGGAGTTTATCACCACATTTTAGCGAGCCATTTTGAATCTTTTCCTGTAATTGGGCTTTGATAAGCAGATATTGCGGGGCTTCATCCGCTGATAATTTCATGGTTATTTCCTGTCATTGTTTCAGTCATATTATACATAGTTATATGAATTTTTTGTTTCACGAGCACTTTTCCTTTGACCTTTTGAGCAGCCTACGACCATTATAATGGAAAACTGGTATAGACCAATAGGTGAATTGAATGACAAACAACAATTATTTGCTATTAACGCCGGGGCCGCTTACCACGTCTAAAACGGTGAAGGAAGCCATGCTGTTTGATAGCTGTACATGGGATGATGATTATAATTTAGGCATTGTACAAAATATTCGCCAACAATTAGTCACACTGGCAACGGGCAAAGCAGGGTATTCTTCGGTACTGCTTCAAGGAAGTGGAAGCTATGCGGTTGAAGCGGTTTTAGGTAGTGCAATCGGTGATAAAGAGAAAGTTTTGATTATCAGTAATGGCGCTTATGGCGCTCGAATGGCCGAAATGGCCCAGCGCTTGGCTGTGGCTCATTATGTTTATGATTGCGGTGAAGTGTCGTTGCCAGATGTGCAACAGATTGAACAGTTATTGCAACAAGATAGCCAAATCACTCATATTGCGATGGTGCACTGTGAAACTACGACAGGGATTTTAAACCCGATCGAGAAAGTCGCGAAGTTAGCGAAGCAGTATCAAAAATGCTATATCGTGGATGCAATGAGCAGTTTTGGTGGGGTCCCTATGGATGTTGCTGAGCTTAACATTGATTTTTTAATTAGCTCTGCGAATAAATGTATTCAAGGGGTTCCAGGGTTCGCTTTTGTTATCGCTCGTACCGAGGCGCTTGAACTTTGTAAGGGGCATTCCCGTTCATTATCGTTAGATTTATATGCGCAGTGGCGCTGTATGGAAGATTTCCAAGGTAAGTGGCGATTTACTTCTCCAACTCATACCGTATTGGCGTTTGGCCAAGCACTCAAGGAGTTAGCTCAAGAAGGTGGCGTAGCCGCTCGCTTTCAACGTTATCAGGGGAATCAATACAAGTTGGTGTCCGGTATGCGTAAATTAGGTTTTACCACGTTGTTAGAAGATAACCTCCATTCGCCAATTATTACCGCATTTTACTCACCAAATTCATCTGATTACCAATTTAAGCAATTTTATCAGAGTTTAAAATCTCAGGGTTTTGTCATTTATCCGGGCAAGGTCTCGCAAAGTGATTGTTTCCGTATTGGAAATATTGGTGAAGTTTATGAAAAAGACATTGATGCATTGTTGGTAGCAATAAAAAAAGCCATTTACTGGGAAAAATAAGGAAAAGAAATGAACCGTATTGAAGCCGTTATCCTTGATTGGGCGGGTACCACTGTAGATTTTGGCTCTTTTGCTCCTACTCAGATTTTCATCGAAGCATTTAAATCTGTGTTTGATATAAATATTACATTGGCTCAAGCGCGCATTCCTATGGGACTAGGAAAATGGCAACATATTGAAGCACTGGGTAAATTGCCTGAAGTAGACGCTTTATGGAACGCAAAGTTTGGCCGCTCAATGAGTAGTGAGGATATCGATAAAATCTACGCGGCCTTTATGCCATTGCAAATTGCTAAAGTTGTCGATTTTGCTGCGCCAATCACCGGAGTTGTCGACACAATCGCTACATTACGCAACCAAAATATTAAAATTGGCTCTTGTTCAGGTTACCCTCGTGCCGTGATGGAAAAGTTAGTTCCAGCAGCAAAGGCATTGGGCTACCAACCCGACTACTGGATAGCAAGTGATGATCTACTTGCTGGTGGGCGTCCGGGACCTTGGATGGCATTACAGAACGTCATTGAGCTAGGTGTTGGTTCCGTATCCGCTTGTATCAAAGTGGATGATGCCGTTCCCGGAATTGAAGAAGGGCGCAATGCGGGAATGTGGAGCGTTGGGTTAGCGGTTTCGGGTAATGAATTTGGTAAAACATGGGATGAATATCAAGGGATGCCAATTGATGAAGTTAACGCGTTGAAACAACAAGCCACAGAGAAACTATATGCTGCTGGCGCTCATTATGTGATTGATACTTTAGCTGATTTGACATCAGTTATTGAAATAATTAATAGCCGATTGGCTAATGGTGAAAGATCCTAATCAGTATATATTATTTCTTTATTAATCACTTTTTTCTATCTGAATGGCCTACTTTTATTTGATATAAATTTTCAGCAAAGTAGGCCAAAATATTTTTGCAGGTGAGGTATGAGGAGCAGAGTATAACGGATAACAATATAGGGAGTCGCATGTGTCTTCGGAGTCTAATCTACATAAAACAGTCGATTTTTTACAGGAGTTTGTTGATGAAGCTCTCTTAGATTTACAAGTAAGTACGCTATCAGAAGATGACTTTGAGTCCTTAGTGAGAGATAAACGGTCTGTGTTAAATTGGCTTAGCAAATTTGGACATTTTCTCAGTGAAGACAGCTTTCATATGGGGTTCAGATTAGAGAAAGGTTCTGAAATTGATGGTGCAGTACTTGGTGTTTACGCGACTAAGCGTGGTGACTTACATATTTTTTTGATTGAGTCTTTTGTGCGAGACCTCCCTGAGCACCCTCTAAATGGGCGTTTAACTACTTTAGTTATTATTGCGGTAACTTTTTTCCTTACTCAATATCCAGATAGTAAAGCCGTTTATATTATTGAACCTGATGAAGGTTTGATCTCACATTATCAAAAGTTTGGTTTCAAATTATTAAGGGATGAAAATGTTATGTTTGCAACCAGTGACGCTTTGCGATTAATTCAGCTATCGTTACTTACGGAATTACTGTCGAATCAATAGTGCTATTAAAATAGTCTATTTTTCACCATGCTGTAAAATTATTGTGGAATTTGATACAATACAGCTTGGGAACATTAATGATACGGGGTGATTTATGGGGAATAATAAGGTTGAAAGATTATCGCCTCAAGAAATGCGCGATATTATGTTAGCGAATGCTAAAGTATTAATGTCTGACCGGTTTAGAACAACAGCCCCTGAAGTTACTGGTCAAAAAAAGAAAGTGATATCAACACTTCAAAAATAAAGATTTTACAATGTAATTTTGTTGTAGCACCTGATCTATCCCTGATAGCCACTTCTAACTCGTCAAACTTTTCTGTAGACATCCTTTGCTTAAATTGATGTCTACAGAGCAGCATAATTAAAATATATTAGCAGGCAATTCTGGCGCTAATGTCGCCACCATCACCGCTTTGATAGTATGTAAACGGTTTTCTGCTTGGTCAAATACAATGCTATAAGGCGATTCAAAGACTTCTTCCGTGACTTCTAAGCCACCAAACATATTGAATTCTTTAGCTAATTGTGCGCCCAATGTGGTGTCCTCATTATGAAAGGCAGGCAAACAATGTAGGAACTTCACATTTGGGTTGCCAGTGAGCTTAATCACATTCATATTCACTTGGTATGGTTTTAATAAATTAATGCGCTGTGTCCATACTTCTTTGGCTTCTCCCATCGATACCCACACATCGGTATAGATAAAATCAGCATCTTTAACGCCTTCGGCGACATCTTCCGTGAGCGTGATTTTCGCACCCGTTTTTTGAGCTAGTGCTTGGCAAGTGTTCACTAAGTCTTCCTCCGGCCAGCAACTTTTTGGCGCAACAAGGCGTAAATCTAAACCTGTGAGAGCAGCAGCTTCTAACATCGAGTTGCCCATGTTGTTACGCGCATCGCCTAAATAGGCAAATTTAATTTCTGAGAATGGCGTATTTGGTCGGTGCTCTTGAATGGTCAGCAGATCGGCTAATAACTGTGTGGGATGGAATTCGTTAGTTAATCCATTCCATACAGGCACTCCCGAATGCGCGGCTAAGAGTTCTACCGTGTTTTGGGCGAATCCACGGTACTGGATACCGTCATACATCCGACCCAACACTCTAGCGGTGTCTTTCATGGTTTCTTTATGGCCGATTTGGCTACCAGAAGGCCCTAAATAAGTGACTCTAGCACCTTGGTCAAATGCTCCAACTTCAAATGCACAGCGTGTCCGTGTTGAGTCTTTCTCAAAAATAAGGGCAAAGTTTTTCCCTGAAAGGAGGGGCTGCTCTGTGCCCGCTTTTTTTTCTGATTTTAACCAAGAAGAGAGTTTTAAAAGTGAATGAATTTCGCTAGAAGTAAAATCAAGTAACCTTAAAAAAGGTTTATTATATAGGGGATTCATAATTGGTAGCCTTTTTGATTTGAATTAATATTCAATTTATATTCATAAAAATTCAAAATCAACCCCCAATGTAAAAGAAATTATCTTTAAATATATGGTTTCACTGTCAACCGTGTGGGAGAATGGCGCAAAGAAAGATGAGCGACAAAGAAACAAAAGGGGTGTGGATATGGTAGATAAAGCTGAACTCGATGCGCAGTACGAAGAAACTCGCTTGATCATCGAGGAATTACTGGAAGATGGTAGCGATCCTGATGCATTGTATGCGATTGAGCATCACTTCTCTGCGGACAACTTTGCTCTGTTAGAGAAAGCAGCCGTTGAAGCTTTTAAACTAGGCTATGAAGTCACGGATGCAGAAGAGCTCGAAATTGAAACGGGTGAAACCCTGATGTGTTGCGATGTAATCAGTGAAAGTGCTTTAAATGCAGAGCTGATTGACGCACAGGTTGAGCAATTAATGAAGTTGGCTGAAAAAATGGGCATCAACTATGATGGTTGGGGCACGTATTTTGAAGACCCAGATGCAGAGTATGACGACGAAGATAGTGATGATATAGACCCTGAAGATCGCGTGCATTAATTATTAGTCGCATCATATAATTACTTAAAAGGATAGCTAAAAACTATCCTTTTTTGTTGTCTGCATTAAACCATTCCTTAAGAAGGTGGTGATTAACTCTGCGGTACCTCTGCTTGATTGGTTTGATGTGACCTAGATGTAGCGAGTACGGGTGGGTAGCTCGTATCGTAGGTTTAACAGTTAGCGAAGAAATGGCATAGCGAATACAGTGCCATTTCTTCGGGGTGAAAGGGAATTAACGGTTTGAAATGCCTAACCATGCAGGTGTTGCGCCGGGCTGCCCATTTTCGTTTGTAGGTGCTGAACACCATACACGGTTATCAGGACAAGAAGATTTTGTTCTTATTCCACCATAAATAGTGAAACTATCATCTTTGATTGCGATAGCAGCGTATGGGCCACCAGAGAACTCAATTGCATTATCTACATGTAATGCTTTGAACAGGCCATATAGCTCGCGACGGTCTAGACCATCATCCACATCTCCTCCTTGATAAATATAAATCAGATTTTCATCTTCATTAAAACTCATAGCCACTCTACCCAACCCTCTCTCTGCATATGCTGGGGTAATGGAGGGATCTTCTATTCGGTCGTTAATCCCCACACCGGAAACAGCAATGTATTTGAATCCATCACGGTCTAACTCTTTCATTTGTTGTTCGACATTTTTTGCTTCCAGTGAGTCTGCATGAATCAGCATGCGATGTGAATAAACATCATCAAGCCAAAGCATTGTATCGAGTTTGATAGATTTATAGTTGTTAGGGTTTATAAAATAAGGCAAGCCCGCGAGGTATTTATTTGGAGAATTATGAGTACCTTGAGTTGGCCCTTTTGTTACATTGTCATAATACATACCCATTGGAGATGAACACCGATTCATCTTCCAGTTGGTCTGCGCAGCTTGCTTGCGGACATCAAAGAAATTGGCATTTAGTGCCACTAAAGGGCCATCAAGTTCTTGCCAAGCTTCATACGGTGTATAGATTTCAGCGTTTTGATGCTGATAATCTACGGTAGCATAAACGTTGTATTCACAGCGCTCAGACTTGCCCTTATGCATATCTCCTAGCAGATGTGGATATACATAGCGAACTCTATCAATAAGTTTAGGGAGCATCAGAAGGCTACCGGTCAGTTTAACTGTATAACTTTCCGATCCGAGAATAACAGGGACTTCGTAATAATCTGTGTGATCTTTTCTTTGACCGAAAACGTATTGACCTGCCTTCTTCGTCTTTTGTACATCTGATGCTGCTAAATGAATTCGATTAGCCTCATAGGCAGCTTGTCCTGCTATGAATGAAGTTCCTTTTCGGCTATCAGCTCCTTTAATTAAGAAGGACCAGACAGGATAGTTATCATCGAGATAATCAATTTTTATCATTTCAATTTCGATTTCGTAATCCCCTGAACGGATAGCAGGAAACTCAAACCGTGTTTTAAATTCTTTGATTTTTCCAAATACTTCGTTTGATTCTTGTCGCATCAATTTTCCAGAAATCACGTGCTTAGCTGATGCGGTTACTCGGACTCGTGTCTGGTCGTAACTGGGCCCTTGATATTTCATATTATGTAGATAGACGTCTACCAATAGAGGCCTTTCGTTATTTCTCACTCTTACATCACTTTTGGCTTTAAAGCTATAAATTGGAGGGCTACCCAGACTGATAGATTGCTGCCCCCAGCTTACCCACGATTCTGTTTCCTTCATTTCATTTGCATGCACTGGAAACCCATAAATAAAGAGCATTAACATCATACAAAACAATGACTTTATTAACTTAACTGTGTTTGTCATGTTGGACGCCTTAAGGTTCATAATTTGGATGGCCAAGTCCGTTTGCTTTTTTAGTGATTACTGCGGTTGATATTATTATAAAGCACGCAATATCAAATAGTTCCGTTCGCTAATCAAAAGTGTAGATGCAAAACACAAGAGAGCAATCTCAATGCCTAAGAATTGGTACGTATACAACTTAAAAAAGCAAAAACAAACATAACAGCGACTGCAATAATTAAGTTAAAGCCTGCCATGTAAAAACAATCGAAAGAACCTTATTGGCAATTCGTGATTAAAATGAATTTTGGATATGTATTGTGATCTCTGTTCAATTTCTAACATCAATACATGGAATTGATACGTTCAAATCGTATGATTGGTGAAATCGATTCAGCGAGGTCAATATGGAAAAAGTAGAAATTTTGGTTTCAGGGGGAATGGGGTATATCGGAAGCCATACTTGTGTAGAGCTCATTAAAGCGGGTTATATCCCTGTGACAGAGTATTGGTCAACACCAGAGAAAGCTTAATGTGAACTCCACTGGAAGGCAACATGAAGCATTCAGGATATGGCTGATGATACTTGGCGTTGGCAAAGTAATAATCCGGAAGGCTACAACGATTCAAATGTTAATAAATGAGGTCCAACATGAATTTACCAAAATTCGACCCAACAGAGGTGCCACATCGCCGCTATAATCCGCTAACTGACCAGTGGGTACTTGTGTCACCTCACCGTGCTAAAAGACCATGGAATGGCATGGATGAGGCTCCTGAAGCGACAAAACAGCCTGAATATGACGAAAAGTGTTTTTTATGCCCAACAAATAAAAGAGTTTCAGGTGAGATAAATCCAGACTACAAGGGAACTTTTGTTTTCCAAAATGATTTTTCTGCCCTAACGCAGCAAGGTTCTGCGCAGCCTGAAAATGTAACCCGTTTGCTCCGCACTCAAGCTGTGCGAGGCCTTAGTCGAGTGATATGCTTTTCTCCAGATCACAGTAAAACATTGCCAGAACTGAGTGTTTCACAAATTAAAGACGTCGTGAAAACATGGAGTGAACAACTGTTTGAACTTGGGGAGGAGTATTTGTGGGTTCAAGTATTTGAAAACAAAGGTGAAATGATGGGGTGCTCACAACCGCACCCTCACGGGCAGATTTGGGCCTCTGATTTTCTTCCTAACGAAATAAAGCGAAAAGATGAAAACCTACAGCGTTACTATAAGGAAAATGGCTCCAATCTACTTTTGGACTATGCAGCCCTTGAAATGAGTGACGGAAAACGCACGGTGGTAGAAACGGATCATTGGATTGCAGTGGTACCATATTGGGCTGCTTGGCCATTTGAAACAATATTGATGCCAAAATCAATTGTTCATCGCATGAATGAATTAACGGAAGAGATGCAGAGTGATCTCGCACTTGCATTAAAAAAGCTCACTTCACGCTATGACAACCTGTTCAAAACATCTTTCCCTTACTCTATGGGATGGCACTTTGCGCCTTTCTTTAAGGACGGCCAGAACATTAACCATTGGCAATTACACGCCCAATTTTATCCGCCTTTACTACGTTCATCTTCAGTACGAAAATTTATGGTAGGCTATGAAATGTTGGCTGAAGCGCAACGAGATTTGACGCCAGAACAAGCAGCAGAGAAACTAAGAGCAGTTAGTGATATACATTATAAAAATTGAACAAGACCACGGCCCCGAGAGGCTGTGGCCTGTATTTTTAAAGATTTTTTAACCCTAGATTTATCTTCTGAATGGTTTCCTGAATGGTCATTAACCCATCTAAAGCATCAATGACCCCACGACCAATGATATTTTCAGCTTGACGAAGATTAAATGCTTCTCCATTAGGCATTGTGGATTCACGGACTCCAGTCCTAATTTCATTATATGA
This sequence comes from Providencia sp. PROV156, assembly GCF_028480905.1. Lineage (NCBI taxonomy): Bacteria > Pseudomonadati > Pseudomonadota > Gammaproteobacteria > Enterobacterales > Morganellaceae > Providencia > Providencia sp. PROV156. Next base: position 52,800 of record NZ_JAMPPE010000020.1, read on the forward strand.
AAGCGAAAGCCAAGGATAACGCTGTCTAACCTCTTGCATATAAATATAATTACGTTGAATAGTATTTCCACCAAGCATCAGTATATGATCCTGAATGACGTCAGAGTAAAGCCAGCGGTAAAAATGCTCGACTAATTCTGTCTTTTTACTACAACGTGACATACCTAAAACCCCACCGCCAATTTGAGGCTTTCCTCCAGGCACTGGGGCGAATCCAATGTTATTGGACATAGGACTGTGAGCTACATCGTTAAATAAATTCATATACGCGATGTTCATCGCAAGGCCTCCTGACTCAAACCGTTTTATCGATTCTCCCCACCACTCACTGTTAATCCGGTCTGTGTAGGAGAGTTGGTTTATGTAGTCAGCAAGCACTTTCTCAGCAATCAAAGGGCTTAAGCTCGGTTCTGTACTAGCGTCAAACAAACGTCCACCTGCGGCATAATAGCGTAGCAGGTACTCTGATGAAATTATTCCAGCACTTCCTGTTGTCGAAGATGAGCCATAAGGCTTATTTTCGTTGCCTGCTTCTCGATGAGTATAGAAAAAATGGCTTATTCTGTCGTATTCTTCAAAAGTGGAAGGAACTTTCAGCTCTTTGCCTGTCGATTCAAAGTACATGCGCTTTGTAATTGGGTCTTCAAATAGGTCTTTTCTGTAAAACATAAGTTGTACACTTGCGTCCAACGGCATTGCATAGGCCGTGCCATTAACCAAACAGAATCGGCTCTGCTTTTGCTCTGTGTACTTTGATTGTAAGTCTGTTAATCCATTACCTATCGCACTAAGCGGAACGAGTGTCTTTTCTGCAAACCAAGGAAAGAAAGCGACATCAACGCGTAATAAATCGTAAAAAGCATGCTCTTCTATCGTATTAAGGATGTTGAATATCTCTCCAAAGGGGCGAACAGAGATATTAACGTGGACTCCTGTTTGGGCGAAAAAGTTAGGAAGCAGTTTTTGTAATGCGTCGGTTGAAGGACTGGGTATCGTTAGTAAATTAAGCGTATCAATTCGAAGGCGTTCACCATCTCTAGCCTCACTGGTGTAAACATGGCTACAAGGGTTGGAGACTTGCGGTTCCTGTTCTAACTTTTTCCCCTCATTTTGAAATAAGCGAATGGCAACATCCTGACCTAATTGGGCGTAATTAATTGGGGAGCAATATATTCCATTAACCATTGGCGGTGTGCTGCCAGTTAATGAAAAAATACGGGGTGCCTCTCTCGAGCTCCCGAAATAACTAGCCTGAGTGATATATCGAGTTCTTTCGAGATCTTGCGCAATGATTGCATCTAACTTTTGGTTATTAGAGAAAAAATCAAATGCGGTATTGTAAGATTCGAGGTCGCTTGAATAACACACAACAATTTCGACATTCGGTATGTTTTTTTGTAATGATAGCCGTACTTCCCGGACAAACTCCTCACTATTCAAATGATGTGAGGCCTCGGCAAAAATTCCAATTCTCTTATATGAGTCTTTTGCTATCTGATTTGCGATGGCTTCAGCTGCCTGAACATAGTCAAGACCAAAATGGATTTTAGCATTTTGGGGTTTTCGATAGACAAAAGTTACATTTTCAGGGGCAATTTGAAGCGTATCAAAATAAATTGCAGCATCGTCAAGACAACTAACAGAGATAACATTCTTGTATCCACCAGAGGCGATTTTTTGCAATACTTTCAGTTCTTTAGACTTTAGGTCATCAGTCAGAAAGACATCAAATGGCAAGTCTGAGTAGTCTTCGATCGTTTGGCGAATAGAGTTGAATAGTACAGTGTATTTTTCTGATGTTAGGTGGGGGAGTACAATAGCAATCTTAATATTTGTATTTGCTCGGAGTAATTGAGCTTGTGTGTTAACGCTATAGCCCAGTTCTTTAGCCGCATTTAACACCGCTTCCATTTTCTCTACGCTGACGTTACCACGCCCATTCAACACATTAGAGACAGTGCCGTGTGAAACACCAGCAATCCTACAAATATCCCTCATCGTTGCCATTGATTATCCCCTCCAAATTGACTGTCAATAATAATACCTTAATTTGAGGTTATATAAAGATAAATGAAATTGATTCGTATCATATTTTACATCCTGTTGTATGACTAAGATCATAATGAATTCAATTCCTATACGTCTAATTAACTATTGCTTAATATATTGATATTTTAGGTATTAGTGAATTTTACTTTGAACGTGATCACTTAATTCACTATAAAAGCTTTGTGATTGTCTTAAATTATATATATTGATACGTATCAAATTCAAATAAGCATGATAATTACAAATAAAAGGAATTCACTATGAAAATCCATTTTTTAGGTACAGCTGCTTCCGAAGGTATCCCGAACCCATTTTGTCGATGTGAACACTGTTTAGAGGCTCGCCGAATTGGCGGAAAAGATATTCGAACCCAGTCATCCGCTATCATTGATGATGTTATGCTAGTGGATATGTCTCCGACGTTCAGCCATCAGTTATTGCGAGATGGTCGTGATGCGACTGATATTGAAACGCTTCTTTTTACGCATACTCACCCTGACCACTTTAATGTTGGCGATTTATATAGCCGTATGGAAGGTTATGGCTACGAAATATGCCACCCTTTGCACATTTTTGGTAACGACAGAGCAATTAATGGCTCTATCAGTGTTTTACCTGGTTACAGTAAAGAACGCTTCGGTTTTCATTGCATGGTTCCCTATGAAACAGTTGAGCATAATGGCTATAAAATCACGCCTTTGCTGGCTAATCATGCAAAGTGGGAATATTGTTTTGTGTATCATGTAGAGAAAGCTGGAAAGAGTATTTTTTATGGACATGACTCCGGTTGGTTCCCTGAACTGACTTGGAATTGGCTCGTCGATAAGCCGTTGGATATCGTTGTTTTAGAATGTACCTATGGCTTGAATGGTGATGATAAAACGGACAATCACATGAGTTTGGAAACCGTGTTTGCAGCCAAACAAAAGCTGGAAGCCCAAGGTTGTATACACCCGAAAACAAAAACATTGGTTTCCCATATCTCACATAGCGCGCGTTTATTACATGAAAATCTGGAAAGCATTTGCGCTGAACATAACATTTTAGTTGCTTCTGACGGCCTCACGGTTGAAGCAAACTAAGGAGATCACTATGAGCGTGAATATAACTTCCAGGCTGTTGATCATGATGTTTGTCCAATATTTCATGCAAGGTGCATGGAATATGACGATGGGACTGGTATTGAGTTCTTATGGAATGGCTAACATCATTGGTAATGCTTATGCCTTACTGGGGCTGGCGACTATCATGTCACCACTATTCATCGGAATGATTGCGGATAGATTCTTTTCATCACAAAAGGTTATGGCTGTACTTCACATTATCAATGCAGGTGTGTTGCTAACGGTGCCTCAATTTGTGGAAGCGCAGAATGTTGGAATGACCTTGTTTCTGATCTTTATCGTCGGTTTGTTATTTTACCCAACCACAGCGCTCTCTAACAGTATTACTTTCTCACACATTAACGGCGTGAAAATGTTCCCAGTTATCCGAGTGTTTGGAAATTTCGGTTTCATGGTTGTGGGATTCATCATGGGTGAAATGGGCTTCTCTGGTAGTACCATGACTTGGTATATTGCTGCGGGTGCAGGTGTTGTGCTAGCGCTATACTGTTTAACACTGCCGGACACTCCTCCGAAAGCTAAAGACCAACCATTTAAGCCTAGGGATATTCTATGTCTTGACGCACTTTCTTTATTTAAAGACCGCTATTTCGCAATTCTCATGTTTAGCATCTTTGTGCTCATGATCCCAAAAACAGCTTATTCCGCTTATATTCCGGTATTCATTAAAGCGCTTGGGTTCGATAACGCAGCATCCATGATGCAGATTGGCGTGGCCTGTGAAATCGTCTTTATGTTTGTATTGTCATTCGTGCTGTTAAAATTCGGGTTTAAAATTACATTAGCATTAGGTATTGGCTCTTGGATTGTCCGAACTGTCCTTTTCTCTTATGCAGCAATGGATACTGGCACGATGTTTATTATCATTGGTCTGTTACTGCAAGGCTTATGTTGGGACTTTTTCTTTACTGCTGGCGACATCTATGTTGATAAAAAGGCGCGCCCAGAAATCCGCGCTCAAGCTCAAGGGATCCGCTTTATCGTCTCTAATGGTGCAGGCTTATTATTTGCGTCAACTGTCTGTGGTTATATTTTCAACAATACAGTCACAGAGACAGGAGCCACATCACTGCCTCAATGGGTTACCTATTGGCATTACCCAACAGTAGTTGCAGCCGTTGTATTAGTCTTCTTCCTCATCTTCTTTAAAGATGATGTTTCGAAAAAGAAAACAACGCAGCAAGATAATCACAATGTGGATGCTGTTGTAGATAAATAAATGGAGTAAGGAGAGAGGTAAATGGAAGGCTTAACCTATGTTTATGAGCAGTTAAGCAACTTTCCTCCTACATTAATCAAGTTGACGGTCGCCTTTGTCTTAGGTGGCCTCCTTGGTTTAGAAAGGGAAGCAAAAGGTAAACCAGTCGGATTTACCACATGTGTTATTATTTCAGTTGCCAGCTGCCTGTTAACGATTGTGTCAATACAATCCGCTGAATACTACGCTGGGATATCCGACAATATACGTAGCGATCCCATGAGGCTAGCCGCGCAGATTATCAGCGGGATTGGTTTTCTAGGTGCAGGGGTCATCATGCACCGCAGCGATGATGCCATCTCAGGCTTAACAACCGCTGCAATTGTGTGGGCTTCAGCTGGGATTGGTATTGCGTCAGGAAATGGTTTTTATATTCATGCCATCGCAGTGACTGTCTTATTTTTTGTTGCAATATGGATTAGCCCACAAGTCTTGCTCTATCAAGCAAAGAGCAGAAAACTTGGTAAATTAAATATCCGAATGTTATTCAATGATGAGGATGGCTTGCAGTTAATGATTGACTACCTGAAATTGAACAAAAATATAATAGACAGTCTAAATATTCGGGATTTGAAAAAGGAGCGTGTTGAAGTTAATTTGAGAGTCAATGTCAGGCAAAAAATGATGTTAACTGAGTTTTACATAGCACTCAAACAACTCCCATATGTGCACGCGGTGACTTTAGAGCATTAATATTAGGCCAGACAATTTGTCTGGCCTAATATTACTATCAATTACTACTGTTATATATCCCCCACAGTCCCCATGTGTCATCTTCTACATAATTATCAACTGTCAAAGAGCCATACATATCAAGTCCATACATTCCTTGGTTCACATTCCTAACCATTTTTCGCCCAGTTTCTGAGTGATAATACCGAACAGGAATTAAATGGTTTCTATCGAAAATAAATAGAGATTTATCTTCCACGGTGTTACAGTTTTTTTCCCACAACAATCGTCTTTGTGCATCTCTATCTATGGTTAGGCAGTATTCTGAGTTTTCATTAAAAATTTGAATAGCAGCGCCTGCTTCTGAAGAATACTTATGCTTTTCAACCACTTTTGTATGAAATATTTTATGATAACCATCAGCAGTCGCATTGGCATAATCGCACCGATAGGTCCAAGCATAATGATCGCCATCAAAGTTATCCCAAAGACAGACTACACCTCCCCAACCCCAGGCCGCTTCACCTAACCACGGCTTGATAAATATACTGTTTTCTTTTGGAAAATTGTCTAGCAAATTAAGTTGACGAGAAAGGACGGAGTTCATCTCTTTTGACGGTTTTACAGTAACTGGAATTGCGACTTTATCCAACTCGTCTTGCATTCTGTAATAAGTATCAACGGAGTCAGGGTCATCAACCGTAATTACATTTGCACCAATACTTCTGGCCCATGCTAAGTTCATGCGGATATCTTCTTGCTCGTTAGGACCTAGTCGCTCTTCCATTGTGTAGCAACAGTTACCGGTATTAAGAATATAGGCACTTTCAATATTTAACTGCCGACCATCCGTAGTGCTCTTAATTGTTACTCCTTGAGTAACTTTGTCTTTTTTCCATTGAATGAAATCTGGGTTGGGTACAAATAACCCTAGTGCTTTTTGTTTGCTTTTAATAATTGAGATCATTCGAGCCATTGAGCCTTTAAATGTGTTATCACTTTCTAAGCTAGTTGGTTTTTCATAGATACCTTGATCTGAAAGACGCTTCGTAGTTGTAATAAAATCATCTGAGTTTTTAATCACAACCTCAACATTTGGCACCAACTTAGCTGGTTGCCGAGCCCAAGAGGCAACCGCTCGACTGGTATTGTCCTCATATTGTTCACCTGGAGGGTTAGGTATATCCATTTTATTGATTTTTTCCGCTCCCCAGGGACTAATATAAGGGTTTGCCATAACGGCGGAGTTCGCGCCTTCCTTTATAAGCAGTTCTTGCCACTTTTCATAAGTTGGCACATGCTCCATTCCAAATTTGACAATAAATCGCTTTAGAACATCAGGATGTGTTTTAGCTTCTTCAGAAATCGCTTTCGCAACCATAATAATTGCTTTTTCATCTTTAATGTCAAAATAAAAAAGAGATTGACCATTGTTTGCTATGTAATCTGAGATAACTTCATTAACCGTTGGTACATATTGACTCGTTACATCCCAGTTAACAGAATGCATTTGTTTTGATTGAATTTCTTGTTGAGTAAGACTTGATATAGGGGGATTCGGGCCACTATTTGTTTCAGGGTTGTAACCTGTTTCCAATACACGACCTATATTGGCATCATGAAAAACCATTAGAGCCCCATCCTTGGAAAGTCTGACATCCGTTTCTATCGCGTGCCTGCATTTTTTGTATGAACCTTGGAACGCAAGCAGGCTATTTTCCGGAACTTTGCCACTCATATCTCCCCTATGGTCCACGGAAACAACGGTGTCATCTTTGCCTATGAAATCTAAACGATCATATTGTTCTTGCCCTGTAGGGCATGTTGCATTTGCTGTAATGGGAATTAAAGTCAATACGGCTGTGCCGAGTAAGTTCAATGTGCTTTTTTTGAAATTAGCGAATTGAAGATTCATTCTGTTCCTTAATTATTAGGTATTGAACAATTGAGATAAATCGATAGATCACTATCCCAGAGTATTTGGTCTATTCAGTACAGCATGGAAAAACTGAACAACCAGCCGCATTGGTCTTGGGAAAGGGGGAAATTTCAGTTAGGTGACGTGTCTCACATTATTACTGGGCTTAGTTATTGGTCATTTCAAAAAAGGTCAACAAATCGTAGGTGCATATAAATCAGCAAAGCTGGTTTATATGGTATCGAGCTTGGTTAGAATTCCCCTAACCTTAAGCGTATTTAGCGGTATTTATTAGCACTGATTTGAAGGCAATGAACACAATAGATAACCATTTTTGGGCTAGGGGGTATTTTTGCTGATACTGGTGGGGGAAATGAAACGATCATCAGGCGTTATTATAGTATCAGGATAAAGCCGATCAGGAACTCGACCAACAAATGGAATTGCTTGGGACTTAATAAGGAATATAGCCCCCTGATAGGGGGCCCAACTTCAAGTTATCTCTTCTATAGGTGCTATTTTACCTATAGCAGAATTATAACGCTTTCAACATACGAATTTCACAGTCACTATGACCCGTATTTCCTAACGGTTCATCAATAAATTCAAACCCTAATTTTTCATATAACTTAATAGCAGCTTGAAGTTCTTTGGTCGTTTCTAAATAGCAACGAGTGTAGCCTTGCGCTTTAGCAAATTCCAGTGACATCAGTACGATTTGTTTTGCTAAGCCTTTGCCACGTAGCACGGAAGATAAATACATTTTCTGTAATTCTGCCGTATCGTTATCGCCTCCCGCGACTTGTGAAACACCGCCACCGCCAACAATTTCGCCATCCATTTCCACCACCCAGTAAGCACTGCGCGGTTTGCTATAAACCTCAAATAAGGTATCTAAAATAGGGTCAGCAACAGCAAAGCCTTTGTCTGCGGTTAAGCCATGCTCAGCAGAAACTTCGCGGATCACCGCGGCAATACCTGCGTTATCTTGTTGTTCGATAGGACGAATTTTGTAGTTTTGTGTTGTCATGTGAAACTCTTGATTATTATTGTGTACAACTCAGTGTAGAGAGAACCAGAAGGGAACTTCAATCTGAGAACTGCGAACGCAGTCATTTGATGATACTCGAATAAAAAGCCCTTATCAACGAATCGATAAGGGCTTAAAAATGATTAGCTAATTAATAATTACAAAGAGGCGATGGTCACTTTTTGCGCTTCAATTTTAGCTTTTGCTTCAATATTGGCAGTTAAGCGTTCACGTTCTTTTTCAACAACGGCAGCAGGCGCGCGGCTCACAAAACCTTCGTTAGCTAATTTGCTTTCAATGGTTTCGATTTCTTTCACCACTTTTTCCAGCTCTTTATCTAAACGAGCCAGTTCTGCGTCTTTATCGACTAAGCCAGCCATTGGGATCAGCAGCTCTGCACCGCCAACGAGTTTAGTGACGGAAACCGGTGCTTCTTCACCATCAGCCAGTACGCGGATGCTTTCTAAACGTGCCATTGATTTGATAAAGCTTTGGTTTTCTTCAACGCGACGTTTTGCATCAGCAGAAGCGCCACGCAGCATCACATCCAGTGGCTTACCTGGAGAGATATTCATTTCTGCACGAATATTACGTACAGCAATAATGGCTTCTTTGATCCACTCAAGGTCACTTAGCGCGAGCTCATCCACTTTAGCCGCATCGAACTCAGGGAACGCTTGCAACATAATGGTATCGGCATCAATACCTTTAACCACTTTGACGCGCTGCCAGATGGTTTCAGTGATAAATGGAATGATTGGGTGAGCAAGGCGCAGTAAGCCTTCTAATACCTCAATTAAGGTGAAGCGAGCCGCACGTACTTGTGCTTCGTTACCTTTATGAACAGCAGGTTTAGACAGCTCTAAGTACCAGTCACAGAATTCATTCCATGTGAAATCATACAAAATACCAGCTGCGATATCGTAACGGTGAGTATCTAACGCTTCACGGTAAGCTTTCACTGTTTGATTGAATTGCGCCATGATCCAGCGGTCAGCTAGTGAGAAGCTCATTTCGCCGCCGTTTTGACCACAATCTTGGCCTTCAGTATTCATCAGAACGAAACGGCTCGCATTCCATAATTTATTACAGAAGTTGCGATAGCCGGACAGGCGTTTCATATCCCAGTTGATATCACGGCCTGTTGACGCTAATGCCGCCAAAGTGAAGCGTAGTGCATCAGTACCATGGGCTTCGATCCCTTCTGGATACTCTTTACGAGTACGTTTAGCAATTTTTTCAGCCAATTGTGGCTGCATCATGTTACCAGTACGTTTTTCAAGTAAATCTTCCAAAGAGATACCGTCAATCATATCTAATGGGTCGATAACGTTCCCTTTGGATTTTGACATTTTTTGGCCTTCTTCATCACGGATCAGGCCTGTCATATAAACGGTTTTGAATGGCACTTGTGGCTCGCCGTTTTCATCTTTGATGAAATGCATGGTCATCATGATCATACGGGCAATCCAGAAGAAAATAATATCGAAGCCACTGACTAATACATCTGTTGGATGGAATGTTTTCAGTGCGTCGGTATTTTCAGGCCAGCCGAGAGTAGAGAATGTCCACAGACCGGAAGAGAACCACGTATCCAGTACGTCGTCGTCTTGGCGCAGAGCAATATCCGCACCTAGATTATTTTCACGACGAACTTCGTCTTCATCGCGACCCACGTAGACATTGCCTTTTTCGTCATACCATGCAGGAATGCGGTGGCCCCACCACAGTTGGCGAGAAATACACCAGTCTTGAATATCACGCATCCAAGAGAAATACATGTTTTCGTACTGACGAGGAACGAACTGAATACGGCCATCTTCAACGGCTTTAATGGCATCACGAGCCAAAGGCTCAGTACGCACGTACCATTGGTCGGTTAGCATAGGCTCAATAACTACACCACCACGGTCACCGTAAGGCACCGTCAGGTCATGGGGTTTCACTTCAACTAACAGGCCAAGTTGTTCGAATTCTGCGACGATAGCTTTACGCGCTGCAAAACGTTCCATTCCACGGTAAGCTTCTGGGATTTCGCAGCTATAAGCGGTAGATGGGTTACCGTTGGTATCGAAAATTTCCGCTTCGTTACGAACGTTGCCGTCTAAGTCCATCATGTTAATCATTGTTAACTGATGGCGTTTACCGACTTCATAGTCATTAAAGTCATGAGCTGGAGTGATTTTCACACAGCCAGTACCTTTTTCCATGTCAGCGTGTTCATCACCAACAATTGGAATACGGCGGTTAACGATTGGCAAAATAATTTCTTTACCAATTAAATCTTTATAACGTGGATCTTCAGGGTTAACGGCGACACCGGTATCTCCTAGCATGGTCTCAGGGCGGGTAGTTGCGACCACTAAATAGTCTTTGCCTTCAGCCGTTTTTGCGCCATCAGCCAATGGATAACGCAGGTGCCACATAGACCCTTTGATTTCACGATTTTCAACTTCTAAGTCAGAAATTGCCGTGTGCAGTTTTGGGTCCCAGTTAACTAAGCGCTTACCACGATAAATCAAGTTTTCTTTATAAAGGCGAACGAACGCTTCTTTAACGGCTTTAGATAAGCCTTCATCCATAGTAAAACGCTCGCGATCCCAATCAACAGAATCGCCTAAACGGCGCATTTGCTGTGAAATTGTACCGCCGGATTCCGCTTTCCACTCCCAGATTTTGTCAATGAACGCATCGCGGCCGTAGTCGTGACGGTTTTTACCTTCTTCTGCTGCAATTTTACGCTCAACAACCATCTGAGTTGCGATACCTGCATGGTCAGTTCCCGTTTGCCATAAGGTATTTTTACCTTGCATACGTTGATAGCGGATCATCGTATCCATGATGGTTTGTTGGAAGGCGTGCCCCATGTGCAGGCTACCAGTGACATTCGGTGGTGGAATGACAACACAGAAGCTGTCTTGGGTGGTATCCCCATTAGGTTTAAAATAACCGCTTTTCTCCCAGTGAGCATATAGAGATTGCTCAATTTCTGCGGGGTTATACGTTTTATCGAGCGAAGGCTCATTCATTGGGCTATCTGGTTTCTTTTCCATTATCTTTTTGTATTCAGTAAGTTGGCGGCGCCGCCATAGTCAAATTGAAGCCGACGCTACGGTAAGTTTTATACCGCTCACGCGCCAACTGTTTTAAAGTTTCATCAATAGGTACGAAGTCTACCACTTCATGGAAAGCCGTGGCAAAATCTGCGAACTGATTTTGTAAATTAATCAGGATATCACGTGGGGTATTTCCCCGTTTAGCAGGCCAACAAATTTCAATCGGTGCACCATAACGCGGCCCTTCACCCGCCAAATTATGCGGGACAAACTGGTGTGGATCGCGTTGCCACAAGGCCTCATCAATCTTTTCAGCTTGTTGCTGTGTTTCGCAAGCAACTAAAACACGCTTTCCACTGCGCCACATTTGTGCGGCAAGCTCACAAGCTAGCCATTCATGGGCTTCAAGTTCAGGATGTGGTGATGCCTGTTTTAGTTGGTAAAATGTACCTTTTTTCATATACCCGTCATACTTCAATTTGTAGGGGTGTTGGCTACGCACTTTCGCCTTAGTCACATACTTTTGTATGCTCCTAAGGTCTCAATTGCTTGCCGCCTACCTACAAACTGAATTATTTAGGGTATAGCGTAAATTGCCATCCTTCAATTTGTAGGGGTGTTGGCTACGCACTTTCGCCTTAGTCACATACTTTTGTATGGGATGTGGGCTACGCGTTTTTGGTGACCAAGCGCAGAATTATGTCTATGTTGAATTATAACCTTTTTTATAGCTGCCTCAAAATGGCTTTCTTGGTGTATCAAAAAACCAAAAATAATATCCCGAGTCGCATAAATGCTCATCGGGATATTTTTACAAGTGATGTACAGCTAAAGCGCTAAATGGGATTACTCATCACCATTAAGGCCTGCACGGTTCAATAAGAACTGCGCTAGCATGGAGACAGGGCGACCAGTAGCGCCTTTTGCTGCACCTGAACGCCAAGCAGTCCCTGCGATATCAAGGTGTGCCCAGTTATATTTCGTCGCAAAGCGAGACAAGAAACAACCCGCGGTGATAGCACCAGCAGGACGGCCACCCGTATTGGCTAAATCAGCAAAATTAGGCGTGATTTGGTCAAAATACTCATCAGCCAGTGGTAGACGCCATGCACGGTCACCCGCTTGCTCTGATGCGTTTAATAACTCATGAGCCAATGGGTTGTGGTTTGACATCAACCCAGTGTAGTGACTGCCTAATGCAATGACACAAGCCCCTGTTAAGGTCGCGATATCAATAACTAGCTCAGGTTCAAAACGCTCAACATAGGTGAGTGCATCACACAGAACTAAACGGCCTTCGGCATCCGTATTGAGGACTTCAACGGTTTGCCCAGACATGGTAGTAAGAATATCACCCGGACGATAAGCACGCCCACCAGGCATGTTTTCACAGCCTGCTAATACCCCAATGACATTAATTGGCAACTGCAATTCAGTGATAAAGCGCATTACACCGTAAACAGAAGCCGCGCCGCACATATCGTATTTCATTTCATCCATGCCTTCGGATGGTTTGATTGAAATACCGCCAGAGTCAAAGGTTAACCCTTTGCCTACGAGTACGATAGGTTTGCAGTCGGGATCTGGATTGCCTTTATATTCCATGATGGACATCAGCGATTCATTTTGTGAACCTTGACCCACCGCGAGATAGGCGTTCATTCCTAACTCTTTCATCTGCTCTTCGCCGATCACTCGCGTGGTCAGTTTGCTGTCTGAAATGTCAGCTAATTGACGTGCTTGAGACGCTAAATAACCTGCGTTACAGATATTTGGTGGCATATTACTTAAATCTTTTGCCGCTTTAACACCTGAAGCAATCGCTAAACCATGGGAAATAGCACGTTCACCACTGGTCAATTCACGGCGAGTTGGCACATTGAAAACCAGTTTACGCAGTGGACGACGATGTTCTGTTTTATTACTTTTCAGTTGATCAAACACATACAGTGATTCTTTGGCTGTTTCGACGGCTTGGCGCACTTTCCAGTAATTATTGCGGCCTTTAACGTGTAATTCAGTTAAGAAGCAGACGGCTTCCATTGAGCCAGTTTCATTCAACGTGCTGATTGTTTTCTGAATAATTTGTTTAAATTGGCGCTCATCTAATTCGCGTTCTTTACCGCAACCGATAAGTAGAATGCGTTCAGACAGAACGTTGGGTACATGATGGAGTAGCAGGGATTGCCCTACTTTACCCTCAAGTTCGCCGCGGCGCAGCAGGGCGCTGATATATCCGTCACTGATTTTGTCCAGCTGTTCAGCAATTGGGGACAGACGGCGTGGTTCAAAGACTCCGACAACAATACAAGCGCTGCGTTGTTTTTCCGGGCTACCACTTTTTACACTAAACTCCATGCGTTCTCCTGAATCTTAAAGACAAAGGCCGATGCTCCCGCTAAAATTAGCGTTTCGCATGATCTACCTCATAGAGAATGAACTCTTTATGTTAAACTAACCATCTATACGCGAAATAGCTCACGTTGTATGCTGTTAATTGCGATACACCATGAAGTATGGCGGGTATATCTGGTTTCTCGAATATTAAGCATGTTCTGATATTTCAACCAGTATAGAGAATGCTTTTATATCATTGTAGCCATACAATAAACTAGAGTATATGTTAGTAAATGGCAGACATCGAACGAACTTAGCCATTTTCTTCCCAAAAGACAAGTTTTCACAGGCGTAATAAGCGTGATCATTATTAGATATTTGGTACGGGAAACCCTGAAAAGTCAGTTAGCCATACTTTTTGTATTGATGCTAATCTTTTTTAGCCAGAAGTCGATAGATATTCTTGGCGCTGCGGTTCAGGGCAACATTCCCTCAAACTTAGTACTTCCTTTACTGGGGTTAGGTGTGCCTGAAATGGCGCAGCTTATCTTACCTTTGAGCCTATTCCTTGGGCTTTTGATGACCTACAGTAAACTTTACACTGAAAGTGAAATCACGGTAATGCATGCCTGCGGTTTAGGTAAAAGTGTTTTAGTAAAAGCCGCGTTAGTCCTAGCGGTCATTACCGCAATGGTTGCGGTGGCTAATATCACGTGGATGTTACCATGGTCATCGCAATATCAAGAACAAGTATTGGCTGATGCGAAAGCGAACCCTGGGCTAGCTGCGATGGTGGAAGGGCAATTTAAAACCACTAAAGATGGCAATTATGTTCTGTACATTGGTGATGTAAAAGGTAGCAACTTCAAGAACGTATTTCTTGCACAGCTACGCGCTGCAAATGAACAACGGCCTTCAGTTGTAGTGGCTGATAGCGGTTATATGAAAGAAGACCCCGATGGCCGACAAGTCGTTGTTTTAAACGAAGGTACTCGCTATGAAGGAACCGCGTTATTGCGAGATTTTCGAATAACTGACTTTGTTAATTACCAAGCTATTGTTGACCACCAAACCGCAGAAACGCGTAGTGACCGAGTCGAGCAAAAAAATATGCTACAACTGTGGTCTGAAAATACTCCTGAAGTGAACGCGGAGTTCCATTGGCGCTTAACGATAGTATTCTCCGTTGTCGTCATGGCTTTGATGGTCGTGCCATTAAGCGAAGTTAATCCACGTCAGGGACGGGTATTAAGTATGCTTCCAGCGATGCTGCTATACCTCATTTTCTTTTTATTACAAAGTACATTGCGTAATAGTGCTGATAAAGGCGACCTTGACCCAAGGTATACTATGTGGGCGGTGAATGTGGGGTATTTAATATTAGCGATAGTCCTAAATGCGTGGAATACCGTCCCAATGCGACGTATGCGTCTTAAATTGAGTAAAGGGGTTGCCTGATGTTTGGTGTTTTAGATAGGTATATCGGTCGGACCATTTTAAATTCGATTTTAGTGACGCTATTTCTGCTCGTTTCACTGGCAGGGATCATTAAATTTGTCGAGCAGCTTCGCAAAGTGGGTGATGGCGACTATACGGCATTGAGCGCAGGTGTATTCACTTTATTAACTGTCCCAAAAGATATTGATATCTTCTTTCCAATGGCAGCATTGTTGGGAGCACTCATGGGGTTAGGGGCACTGGCTTCACGTAGTGAGCTAGTCGTCATGCAAGCCTCCGGTTTTACCCGCTTACAAATCGCATTATCGGTGATGAAAACAGCAGTTCCATTGGTCATTGTCGCAATGTTTATTGGTGAGTGGATCGCACCTGCGGGAGAACAGTGGGCAAGAAATTATCGTGCAGAAAAAATCGTGGGTAACTCATTAGTTGTGACAGATGAAGGTATGTGGGCAAAAGATGCCAATGATTTTATTCATATCCAGCGGATTAATAATGCGACATCGATTCAAGATGTGTCGATTTATCGTTTTGATGACCAACGTAAATTGAAGTCGGTGATGTTTGCTGCGAATGGTGAGTACGACTCGACAAATCAGCTTTGGGTGTTATCTCAAGTGGATGAGTCAATTCTAAGTAGCGAGAAAAAAATCACAGGTTCACAGCGATTGACGGTGGATTGGAAGACCAACCTAACCCCAGAAAAACTAGGAATAGTTTCACTGAATGCTGATTCGCTATCAATCCGCGGCCTGTATCAATATGTCTCGTATTTAAAAGAAAGTGGCCAAGTGGCTGCGGTTTATGAGCTGAGCATGTGGAAAAAAATCCTCGCACCACTTTCTGCGGCAGTCATGATGCTAATGGCAGTTTCATTTATTTTTGGGCCGTTACGTACCGTTCCTATGGGCGTTCGTGTTATTTCAGGTATTGTGGGGGGATTCCTCTTTTACGTACTTAACCAAGGGTTCGGTAATTGGAGCTTAGTGTATTCGGTGCCACCGATTATTGCAGCAGCATTGCCAAGCGTCCTATTCCTGATAGTAAGTATCACATTGTTAGTTAAACGAAAATAACCGTTTATAGGCAAATAAAGGGCTGTGAGTCTTCGGGGTTCACAGCCCTTTTTCTTTTTAGCATCGCTGACTTAGCAGGACATTACCTAAGTGACTAATAATCCCTAACAGTTTGTTTTTAGGGTGAAAAATAGAGTATTGCAGCTTATTTTCCTCTGATGCAGGGATATACTCACCTTTAACACCAATGACATTGCAACGGCTTTTGTTAGCTAATTGTTGGGCGTAAGAAAACATTCCACCGTTAGCGGTATATGACTGACGAAGAGGGTAGGCGTGATTCCATACTTTTTCGGTAAATTCATTTTGTGCTTTTTGGCGAGTGTTATCGACTAACTGTTTATATTCAGCGGTTTTTACTGTTAGCTAAAAAGTGTATAACCGAGTGCGCTGATAAAGGCGATAAATGGCGGTTGTGGCCGAAATAATTTTCTTTTGGGGAGGGCTGCGTGAGGCAGGGGATCCATCGCTAAAATATTTTCACCGCTTTTATTAGCCAGTTGTTGAGCTAAAGAAAAAATGCCTCGTTTCATCCCATTATGTGTTTTGAATTTGAAAGCAGCAGAACATTCTTCTCGATAAATACGCCGCTCTTCTTGTCGACAGGCTTTAATCGCTAGCATTTCAAGATCATCAGAATAGCTTTTGGGGATTGAGATAGTTATCGATCTTGCTTTTAACTCTTTTGGGCTGTTAATACAGTGGTTTTTAATATCATTCAGAATGTTATTAAACTCGATTGGGCTAATTTTACGTTGTGGTTCGGAATGATAGTTCAGTATTGTTGAGGAGTTCTTGGTTCTCATTATGGGCTCTTATAAGTAAGTGACATTACTAAAATATTATCGAGAACCTAATAAAATTGATTATAAAAAAGGCTAAGAAAATTATCAAAAACAGCCTGAATATCTCAGGCTGTTGTCGCAATTAATGTAATAACGCGGGTAAATCCACGTTTTAAGGTTGGGGTGTAACTCGCCATTGCTTGTAACGCTTCGGCGGTACTCCTTCAATGTTTCTCATACGCATGGTTAGCAGACAGTGAAGCGACCAGTTCGTTAACTCCAATTGTTAATTTACTGAATTTACTGTTATCTTTGCGGGTCATCACCACAAATACCCCAATATTTTGCTGTGGGATCATCGCCATATAGGTATTAAACCCACCACCACCGCCAGTTTTTTGATAAATTCCCGGAGTACCATTTTTAGGCTTCATATACACCCACCCAAGACCGAGTCCATCAGCATGGCCTGCAACATCCATCCCTTTAATTTCCAAAAGCTTTTCACGTGGAAAATAGATACCTTGCTCACGGGCTGCGGTGACTTTTCTTAAGTTACTGTCTGTCGATAAAAATTGCTGCATCCATTTTTGCATATCTGCAGGGGTAGAATACACGCCACCACTTCCTGCTGCCGCGAGTGTGTTATGGCAAGGGCTTGGTTTTGTTCCTTCCATTAACCGTGCGCACTGCGCATTGTTAGGGGAATAAGTGGTATTTGTCATTTTGGCGGGAGATGTCACATAGTGGTTAAATAATTGGGGATAAGAGACTCCCGAAGCTTTAACCATCGCATCAGCCAATAAGTCATATGCTAAGTTGGAATAAGAAGCTTCTGTGCCTGGTGTAGCATCTAGCTTACCTGTTTTTAGCCATGTCCAACGGTTATCTTGAGTTGGCCAAATAAAAACAGGGCGGCCCCATTTTCCACCGGGTTGTTCTCGAGGTAATCCACTGGTATGGCTCGCTAAATGATATAAGCGAATAGGCTGCCCGCTGGCATTATCAGGCACATTAATGCCGTGGTAGGCATACTGCTGTAACGGATCAGTAATTAACAGCTTCTTATCCTGTTCGAGCTTAATTAATATTTCGCTTGTCATTAATTTGGTAATTGATGCAATGCGAATTAATGAATTTGGGCCGGGCTTTTTACCATTGCCAGGTGCGGTTTCACCATAATAGCGTGATAACGCCTGATTATTATCGATAACAATGATTGCCATGCCCCGTGCATTGCTTTCATTAAAAATGCGGTTAGCATACAAATCGACAATCTTAGCGACGCGCTCGTAAGTCCTTCTATCTCCCTCAAAAACCTGCCAATCTGAGGATTCAATATCATTACTTTGCAGAAACTTTGGTGCTTTTTCTGTCTTACTTGAGCACGCCATTAATACCAAAGACAATGCAGATACAGACAGAATTTTTAGAAATGATTTCTTCATGTTGGAAGCCAGCCGATATGATTGTTTGCAAATGACCTTTCAGCCAATATTATTTTTTCTTAGCGAAAATCTTCATTACGACACCAATTAAGATGCCAATAAAGATACCTGTTGCTATCCACCCAACAAAACCCATGATTAAACCTTAAATATTGACATTAGATTGCAGATAAACTAACAAAAATAATGACCTGCCGCCAGCCACAGAGCCTTGCGATAAGAAAAATAATTTGGGAGAAGTTAACATACTCATTAATAGATATATAAACAAAAGAAGCTTTCCCAGTGATTTAATCAGATCTAAGGAATATGCTTTTTTTTTAATCGAACAAACTGTAACTTCACGAATAAGTGTTGCCAGTAGACACAAGGCAAGTATAATGGCAGCGTTTTCCAAGAAACACATCACTTCGTGCCGGAGTGGCGGAATTGGTAGACGCAGTTGATTCAAAATCAACCGCCTTCGGGTGTGCCGGTTCGAGTCCGGCCTTCGGCACCATAAGAACATCAAGAGACGTCAACCGACGTCTTTTTTTGTATCTGAAATCCCAGTTTTACAAGGCTTTTCCCCACTTTTCAGTCTTCCCAAGTATACTAAGGTCAACCCACATCAAGTACCTGCTGTTGGTATATGTGTTGGTATCTCTCGATTCGATAATAGTTTGTACCAACACAAGGAGATAAATCATGGCTCTTACTGATGCTAAAGTCAGGGCTGCCAAGCCTTTGGATAAATCGTATAAATTGACCGATGGTGATGGTATGCACTTGATGGTACATACCAACGGCTCAAAATATTGGCGTTTACAGTATCGCTTTGGCGGTAAGCAAAAAATGTTAGCGCTGGGTGTTTACCCTGATATTTCACTCGCAGAAGCCAGAGAGAAAAGAGATGCCGCCTCGCCGTTGGGAAGGTAAAAAAGATGATCTTTGGACGGTATACCAACGTTTGCAGGAGAATTTAATCAAAGGCGGATTATCAGGCAGGAATGCAAAAGGTAAGCGAGCTCGCACTCGTTCAGTGAATGGAATTGATGGGGATATCAAATTGAATAAGGCGCTGTGGGTGATGACTGAAAAGATGCATGAACATTTTTCTGGAAGAGAAAGGATTTAATAATGGCAGCACATTATTTTTCATAAAATGATGTGCTTAGTTTGTTATGTGCCTTATTTCAGATTTTTTTCCAGCAATTTTAATTGCCATAACCTAAATAAAATGTGTTAATTAAGTTAAATTAACATATGGGAAAGGAATTATGGCTGATATCATCTATCTTACTCTCAATGGAAACAAACAGGGTCTTATTTCTGCTGGTTGCTCAACTTATGACTCAATAGGAAATCGATACCAACAAAATCATACAGATGAAATTCTGGTGTATTCCACTGACTATGAGCTTTCACGTAGACAGAATGTATCCCATGCTCACTTTGTTTTTGTTAAAGCGGACGATAAAGCCTCCCCATTATTACTTTCTAGCATATCTAACAATGAGTTATTTGAGTGTGAATTCAAATATCACCGCGTTGATAAAAGCGGAGGATTATTGCATTACAAAACAGTGAAGTTAACTAAGGCATCGATTGTTAAAATTAACAATATCCATCCAGACTCACTAACTGATAACGAAGCATACCCGAAAGAAACTATTTCATTAAAATACGAAAGTATTACAGCTAACCATCATGCCGCTAGCACTTCTGGTTATAGTATCAGCAATAATATTTAAATGGAGTTATTTGAGTGAGAAATGATCTTTTTACTACTCGGCGGCAAGTTCCTATCATCAGAGATAATAACCCAAAACTTCAAACTGCTATAGCGAATGGGCAAGGCGACTATGCGCGAATTTTTGTGATGATTAACAATGTATTTATAGGTCATGCTGGGCTGATTATAGGTGAGGGAGAAGATGCACTGTTGTATGACCCTGCGGGCAATTACGAAGGATGCGAGGAAGTATCATGCAGAGGTTCAATACAAAGTTTTAGAGGATCAGGGGATTTTTTTGAATACCCGCAATTTGATTGGGACAGCTACTTAAAATACCATCTAGAGGATGGAGATGATATTGTTATTTTTGAATTTATTGTTCCTCGAAGCCAAATGGAAAGAATGAAAGATATTGTTTTCTTTGAATCTGAAACTGCATACATGCTTACATGCTCAAAGAATGTGGCTCGTGTTTTACGTGAGAGTGGAGGGATATTTGCTGATATTCCGGCTGAGTTTTTTGCCCCTTGGGGCTTGAAAGAACTGTTACTCAATATTCAATCTAAAAAAGGTGTTGTACCGCATGTTTTCATTACCACGCCACCACATCGACCAATCTTATAAGCACTATTCGGCTCTTATATCTTATATCTCCCTTTGCTTGGGGATTACTTTCTATTATCTCGAAACAATACATCAACTCTTTTTTAGAATATATGGTGAAACTGCTAGTCATGCACCAGTCACCTTTGCCTACCATAAGGTACTAAACCTCGCTTTAGTGCTCTATATTATTGTATTGGCTCCGGTATATTACTACTATCTTAAAACACGCATAAACTTGGTTTATCGTGTATTGCTGTATTTCCTTATACCGAGTATTATTTCTTTAGTTTTTTGGTATTTCTATATGTACCTTTCCTACTCCCCAGAATCATTTAAGATAGGAAACTCCACTTATGAAACTGTCAAATACATCATTTTTATAAGTTACTTACACGGTTTGACTATTATTTTAACGTTAGCTAGTGTGAGTTCGGATATTGTTTTAAACTTGATTCGTTTCATCGTTCACTTAGCAAAGACATAGTATTCAAATCGTCGGACAGTGGGCTACATTAATTTTTTGCTTTGCTTAGAAATTTATTTAGTCCATAAAGTGATGAGTATATATTTAAGTATACAAAAAAATATCTATAAATTTATAACCAACAAAAACAATGCATTGCCTACAAAAAGCGAGTCCGGCCTTCGCACTATCTTGACGTATGCTAACGTCTCAAATCATCCATAAAATAAAAAATATCTAAAAAAAATTAATGACAACTTTATCCAGTGGCATCTTATAACGTCTCTTGATGTCCATCCCCAAAAGGGGCCAAATAAGGGGCACTTCAGTTCGATTGTTATAGGTGCCCCCCTCAATGCCACTCAACGTTAAGCAAATAGAGGTTTTAAAGCCCAAACGCATGGCGATAGCGGAGAGCTTTATCTTAGGCTGCTTAACTGCTGTAGATGAGCCTTTAAGCTAGATTTTATGGCTTTCCCTGCCTCCAGCAACGCGTACAGCCACAAAATGCCTCTGTTCTTAGATAATAACCCTGCCTGACATATGCCAAGCCCTACAAAGGGCTGTAGGTTTTCACTCTTACCCATTCTTGATTCAGCCTTTAAACGTGAATTAAATTGGTGTACTTAACCTAAATTCAGGTAATATGAACAATTAATAGTTAAAGGCCAACGATTACAGGAGAGAGTATGGCATATCCGACGTATTTAGTGTTAAAAGGTAAAAGCCAAGGTTTGATTTCGGCAGGGTGCTCATCTCAGGATTCAATCGGTAATCGTTATCAGGTCGGCCATGAAGACGAAATTCAGATAATCGGCTTAAATAGTGGTTCCTTTCGCGAGCAGAATGCTTCATATAAACCCGTCGTATTTACTAAGCCGATTGATAAATCATCTCCCTTACTTTCAGTGGCTTTGGATAGTAATGAAGTTTTAGAAGCAAAATTTATGTTTTACCGAACAAGTCAAGCTGGTCAACTTGAAAGATATTATGAAATCAAACTTACTGGTGTTTCCTTGATTGAGATTTCCGACATATTTCCTGATTCAATAAAAGATAATGAATCCATGCCATATCAACGGGTTCAAATGAAATACGAATCTATATCAAGAAGTCATTTAATGGCGAACACATCAAGCTACAGTATTAATAGTGAGATGGTTAAGTAGTTTTTAGTATCAAAAGAGATGAATATTACTTACACATCTCTTTTGATATAACGTATTCATTTGGCGCGAAAATAGATGGCTTGTAGCAGGTGTAGTAGCCTTTCGATGCTAAATCAATGCTGACATAGGCGGAAAAGAAAAAGCTAAATATGATACCCACTACCCCGATTCCGGCAAACAAACTGGCTAATTTATTATTCATTTTTTGTGGTTTTTTTGTATATCCACATGTAAAAGATAGGTATGAAAAATAAATAATAAAAGGTGCTGCAAAACAAAGTAGACCAGTTTGAAATGAAAATAAAATTCTATCTTTCATCATGAAATAATTTTTATAATAAATGATAGAGTTATAGAAACAAAATAAAGCTAAAAATAAAAGAAACGCTGCAATTAAATACAATTTAAATGGGTTTATTTTAACCACGACTGAACCTCCCCCACTGTGAGAAAAATTGGTCTGGGTGATAAGGTGTTTCAGGTTTTCTTGGCCTGTGAGTTTTTAAGGCTTTAATAATACTCTCACTAATTTGGAATTCATCATCTAATTTATACAGAGCATAAGCGATTGCTGCTCCTAGTAAAAATATCCCCACGGATATGACAATAACGCTTCCTCCTGTAATTAATCCTGCGGTTGTTAAACCTCCTACAATGGCAGTACTTATCTGTGTGCTAATAGCTAATTTTGCCATATCCATGGTGATGTTCACAAAAAAATCCACTAGTGAATATTCACTTTTGAATATTAATTCTACTACTCTGTAAGCTGCTGAAAAAACGATTGCGAATCGAGTTGCACCAACGGATATGTTATTCATACCTTGGGTTCCTACACCCATGTATAGAATGCGAGGATTGTTGATTAAATACCGAGTCCCATTTAAGTAAGCTCTAACTCCAGCATGCCCAGATAGGCGAATATAAACATTACCGTTTGGGCCAACATATTCAGTTGCTTGGATATTAATATTTCTAAATTCATTGATAATTCTAGTAACACGATGAGCCTCATAGATATTTGATGAGTAATTAGAAATAAAATCACCAATACCAAATAAAGCCTCTTTAGGGTCTTTGAAAGGCGTCGGGGTGGACATATTCTTTAAAATATAATCTGCTTCTTCAATTGTAGCTACTGCAGCAACATTATCATCGTCTTTTTCATTGTTAAGAATACCTTTAATCTTTATTAGATTAGCTTGATAATAAAGCTAATCATAGTTAGGTACTTCTTCGAAGCTAAATTTCGCGTCCGCATCAATGAGTGTTTTTGATACGGGATCATATTTATACGCCATGTTAATTCCCTTTCTAAAATTTAGCTTAGGTTAAGTTTATGAGAAGTGTTGATAGTATTCAATGAAAATATAAATGAGATTATGGATCCTAATAGATAACCCAGTCTGACACATGAAAAGCCCTGATTACACTACTGAGGTAATAGGGCTATAATCTATGATATTCAATAGGTTGCCTTCATTTTTCATTGGCTTATTGCAGAGGGATAGTTAATTTGATCGCCAAATCAGGGACGATATTAGGGAAATGTGAATTCCCCTAGTTTCCCCATAAACTAACAAAACCTAAATTGTCTAAATCCTTATCACCTAAGATTTACTCTTCTTCACCCTCTTGTAATTAAGCCACTTTGTTTGAGTTGAATAGAAAGCTCTACAAGAGGCTGTCTTAAATCAACTTCTAATTTTGACGTGTTCTCAATTATCCATTGGTCAGAGAGAATGGATGGGTCGTTTAAAATCATTTTTCCAGTAGTTGTTCGCTGGCAAGTTTGCTAGTCGTTAGCGGTTGGGGATTATCACCCACACGCCAGATAGCATGATTAATCGGCATCGTCTGTTCCTTAGTTTAATGCTGCGTCGGTGAGCGCATCTGCTAGGTGGAACTGGGTTTGTTGGGCGGATTGCAGTCTAGATTTGAGGTGTTCACATAGCAATGTCAAATTGCGCACTTTCTCAACTATATTTAATTGTTCGTTATAAGAAGGTAAGGCAACCAGTAAGGAAGAAACTTGTATTCTTGATACGTTTTTCATAGAAGAGCTCGTTCCACCAGCAACCTCAGAGTAATAAGTTCGAGAATACTTAGAGTTATTGACTAAATTAATATAGTTAGCATCGACTAATTTAGAGAATTGAAACCTAATGATTTTATCACTAAGCATTAAATGGTTCGGTGGAGAGTCAGGAACTACGACAGAACGAGCTACAAGGTCGGCAGTATTTGCTCTTGAAATTAAAAAATCCCTTGCTTTGACTTCATATTCTATTTTAGGTTCTAAATGTTTTGGAAGAGCTTTATTTTCATTAGGATTGAATTCACTCCATGTGACGGAACTAATTTTCAACACTCCCCAATTGTCATCAACTCTTGGTGAAACCTCGCATTGAGGGCTCCAGCCAGCTTCTGAATTATGGGCTAGATTTCCTAAGCGACACCATTCCCACCCTTGCGGTAACTCAAAAGGTTTTTCTTCATCACTAATCGGTGGTAATGGTTTTTGTTTTTTAATTTTACCGTTTTTCACCATCTGCGCTTTTTCTTGTTCAATACGTTTAAGCAGTTCAGAAGCTGGTTCGTCGTTAGGATCTTGTGGAACCAGTTTACCCATCACTGCTAATTGCAAAATGGTTTGCTTTAGTGCATCGATGCTCGCTTCGGTGGTAAACAGCGTGTCGAAATGCTGATTGATTCGTGACCAGTTTTCAGCGAGTTCTTTTTCGTTTTGGCTATCAGTAAGCGTCGCTAACAGGGTTTCAACTAGTTGCTGATGCGCTTCTAGACTCGTTAGTGATTGTTGTTCCAGTTGATCGCAGAGGGACATTAGTTCCGAGAATGTTTCTACTATTCTTGCTTGTTCAGTCTTTGGTGGAAACGGAATAGGGTAGTTCTCAAAGAAACTTCGTGGTACACGTTTTTGACCCGCTGAACCAGTCATTTGTAATTCACCAATAGTTAAATAATGAGGTGCTTTTATATTAAGTAGAATATATTGAAGATTTAGTTCAGAACTTAATGGGCGAGCAACATGTAATTCTGTTGTACCCACACCCACTCCATTTTTTAAGCCCTCAAAAATGACAGCCTTACTATTTTCAAAGCAAGGTGTTATTTTAGCCAAAGCGATATCTCCGTCCGCAAAATGCGTATAGCCTTTCTTTACTTCTCCCCATTTCTTTATTTCTTGGTCATGTGTACCATCAAATCGTGTAGAAATACAAGGCATTGGGACAAAAGAGATTTCTTGCTCATCATTTGTTACTTCTATTTTGGGGTTAATTAATGCAATCTCATTTAATGAAGTCCACTCCCACCCCTCCGGCAACTCAAACGGTTTTTCATCTTCACTAATTTCTGGCAGCGGCTTCTGTTTTTTAATTTTACCTTGCTTCACCAGCTCCGCTTTCTCAGCTGCAATACGCTTTAACAACTCAGACGCGGGTTCATCATTTGGGTCTTGCGGTACTAATTTACCACGTACTGCCAGTTCTAAGATCAGCTCACGCAGTTTCTTAATACCATAAAGATCAATTTTACCGCTGCTGCCACGTCCTGCGGTGGAGCGAGTTTGTAGTGCAGAAGACCAAATATCGATATGGTCGGTAATCAGTTTCTCAACGGTCATCAGTTTGTTTCCTTATTGCCAGTCAATGCAGCACCGAGGATATCGCGTAACTGATGACGCAGTTTACTGATTTCAGCTTGTTGTGCTTGGTACTGCGCCAGTAATTCGTTGGGATCGTGGCTGATCGTTTCACCTTGATACGGATTTTTGATATCGAGGTTAAAATTACGGGCAATGATTTCATCAATGCTGACTTTCCACGCTTGATTGTTTTCTTCACGGCTTGCAAAGCCATCGGCTTCATTGCCCCACCAGTCGATTTCTGTTTGGAATTCTTCAAACTTCATCGGTTTGGTTTTGCTATAGTTTTTAACTCCCTCAGGGTAGGGGTGTTCGTAGAACCAGATTTCTTTGGTTGGTTGGCCTTTGGTGAAGAAGAGAATATTGGTTTTGATTCCGGTATATGGGTTAAATACGCCATTTGGCAAACGAACAATGGTGTGTAAGTTGCACTCTTCGGTCAGCAGTTTTTTGATTTTGGTTTTGACGCCTTCACCAAACAGTGTGCCATCCGGCAGAACTACGGCTGCACGGCCTTTATCGGACAGCACTTCAATGATCAATTGCAGGAATAGGTCAGCGGTTTCGCGGGTCTGCATTTCTGCTGGGAAGTTTTTCTCGATCCCATCTTCTTCAGTGCCGCCAAATGGCGGGTTGGTAATAATGACGTCGAATTGCTCATCCCAAGCGGATAGAGGCTTGTTTAATGTATTGTCATGACGAATTTGTACCGGAACTTCAATACCATGCAGTAGCATATTCGTGGTGCACAGCAAATGTGGGAGCTGTTTTTTTTCAACACCAAAGATCTGCTGTTGTAGCGTTTTATGATCTTCAGTTGTCTTAACATAATGCTCTTTCACATGGTCGAACGCACAGGCAAGGAAGCCGCCAGTACCACACGCTGGGTCCATAATCGATTCACCCAATCTCGGGTCAATACGGTTGACCATAAAGCGAGTGACCGCACGTGGAGTATAGAACTCACCTGCGTTACCTGCGCTTTGTAAGTCGCGTAGAATTTGTTCATAGATATCACCGAATAAGTGGCGTTCGGTGCTGTTGCTGAAGTCGATTTCATTCAGCTTATTGATGACTTGGCGTAAGAGCGTACCATTTTTCATGTAGTTATAGGCATCGCTAAACGCTTGTTTCACCACAAAGCCCCGTGGGTTTTTATCGATAGGCGCGGTCAGGTTTTTTAAAGCAGGGAATAAATCGTCATTAACGAATTCGAGCAGTTCATCCCCTGTGATTCCCTCGCTGTTTGCCGCCCAAGTACGCCACAAGTAACGCGAGTTAATAGGGAGTTGGTAGTCGTCTTGCTCGAGTTCAAGCTCTTCTTCCTGAGTATCAAATATTTTCAGAAATAATAGCCAAGACAGTTGCCCAAGGCGTTGAGCATCACCGTCTACACCTGCATCTTTGCGCATGATGTCTTGTAAGGATTTAATGACTGAGCTAATCGACATGTTTGTATTCCATTGGTAAAAATGAAGCCACCGGGAGCGGGTGGCTCACGGTGGTAAAATAATATGGGTTATTAGGCCTGGCGAGGTGGTAACTGATAAATTTGGTCTTCCAGTTCATTGACGGCTTGCTCGTATGCTTGTTTATTTCCAAAACTACTTTTGATGATTTCTAGCGGACGGCCTAGGCTGTCGAACGGTTTTAGTTTTAGCACCTGAATATCTTCGATTTCCTGCACGCCTTCATCCGCGTATTTATCCAGCAAGGTATTGAGTACATGCTGTGCAGGTTCTGAATATTTGGTGAAGTAATTACGTTTACGCACGTTGTCAGCCCGTTCTTTACGCGTCAGGGGCGGTTGACCATAAACCACATGACAAAGGAGATCGAATGGGTCAAGGTCTTTACCCACTTCTTCTGCTAACACTTCCCAAAGCACACCAAGCTGCTGAAGTTCATCAATGATAACCTGTTTGCGTTCGGCAGAGTGCCATTTTCGAATGAAGTTATCAAGAGAGGCAAAGTCTTTATCTTTGAGAAGCGTTTTACGGGTATAGTCCTGAAAGGATTCGGTGACTAATTTACCATCGGCATCGTAATATTGAACGCGTTTTGCCAGTACTTTTACGGTGACGCCGTTGACATGATATTTGCGAATTCTGTTTTCTTCGCACTCTTCGAAAGCACCATTGGCACTTTCTGATGTGGCGCCATAGTGAGCGGATGATTCTTCTGCGCCCATAAATACGTCGTTATCTAACGTTTCGCTTTCTGACGTTTCACCTTCGAGTATTTCATTGAAATCCGATTCAGGATCGGAAATATCTTTAGGTGTTGTGCGGATCACTTTTTCAGGCACGCCATCAAAGCGCTCATCTGCAAACAGTTCGGTGGCTTTTTTGAAATCGAGAATGGTGAACCAGAGTTTATCGAACTTCTCGTTAATACGTGTTCCACGCCCGATGATCTGCTTAAATTTGGTCATGGATTGAATGTTTTGATCTAGCACGACCAGTTTGCAGGTCTGCGCATCCACACCCGTACTCATCAGTTCTGAGGTGGTTGCAATCACTGGGTAAGGCTTTTTCGGGTTGATGAAATTATCGAGTTGCGCCTTACCGATGTCGTCATCGCCAGTGATTTTCATCACGTATTTTTCATTTATTCGCACTTGTTCTGGGTTTAGGTTTACCAACGCACGGCGCATACGTTCAGCGTGGTCAACATCGTTACAAAAAACGATGGTTTTATCCATAGGATTAGTGCGTTTTAGGTAGTTAGTGATGGTTTGTGCGACCAATTGGGTACGCTCATCAATCACCATAGTGCGGTCAAAGTCTTTTTGATTATAAATTCGGTCATCAATCAGTTGGCCTTGTTTATCAACTTGGCCTTTAGTGGGGCGCCAACCTTGTAAGTCGACATCGATATCGACTCGAACCACTTTATAAGGCGCCAGGAAGCCGTCTTCGATGCCTTCTTTAAGTGAATAAGTGTAAACGGGGTCGCCAAAGTAATCAGTGCTGGAAACGTCATCGGTTTCTTTTGGTGTTGCAGTCAAGCCAATTTGGGTCGCACTGCTGAAGTATTCAAGAATTTCTCGCCATGCGCTGTTTTCCGATGCACTACCGCGATGGCACTCGTCGATAACAATCAAATCAAAGAAATCGGGAGCAACTTGCTTAAAGGCTTTTTGGTGTTCTTCTGGGCCTGTAATTGCTTGGTAGAGTGCCAATTGAATTTCATAAGCTGGGTCAATTGTTCTACCAGTCACCTTTGCCATTACGCTACCAAAGGGTTGGAAGTCGTTATTTTTAGTTTGGTCGACAAGGATATTGCGGTCGGCAAGAAACAGAATGCGTTTTTTATTTTTAGCTTTCCATAAGCGCCAAATAATTTGAAATGCGGTATAGGTTTTGCCAGTACCTGTCGCCATTACGAGTAATACACGTTTTTGCCCAGCAGAAACGGCTTCTACAGTTTTATTAATGGCTTGTAGCTGGTAATAACGAGGGGATTTGCCGCTACTGTCATCGTAATAGTCTTGGCTGATGACAGGCAATTGTTCAGCGGTAAAACCTTTCCAAATACAGTATTTAGTCCAAAGCTGTTCAGGTGTTGGAAAATCGTCGAGTGTAATTTCGGATTCAAGCTGCGCAGGATTTGTTTTGTCGTGGAAGATAAAACCATCACCATTAGAAGCAAAAATAAAAGGGACATCGAGTAGGCGCGCGTAATCTAGCCCTTGCTGCATCCCTTTTCCCATCTCGTGTTTATTCGCTTTAGCTTCTATGACTGCAAGTGGTAACCCCGGCTTATGGTAGAGCACTATGTCGGCTGATTTCACTGTCAACCGTGCTGCTAGCTTACCACGCACAACGACTTTACCATCGCGAAGTTTGACTTCTTGGCGGATCTGCGACATCAAGTTCCAACCCGCATCTTTAATTGCAGGGAGGATAAATTTAGTGATGATGTCTGTTTCAGTCAGATGAGTTTTATTCACACCAGCCATAGCAGCTCTCTCAACAAAATTGGGATTAGTGCTTAATTATACACAGAATATAGGGGTGAGTTAGGTTATAAAATGAATAGCATTATAATTATTAAAATCCATTAATATTTAAATTGTTTATATGCAAATCACTCTTCTATTTTAAGCCGATGTTCCTCTGTAACATTCTTCGCAGCAATACATAAAATCCCCTTTTGGCAGTTCGGGCAACATTTTTGATTGAGTGTGAAGTAGTCACGTCACTACACACAAAATCAATCAGTGACTTTTGAAATTGGGGATACCGAATGAAATTACTGACTAAGTTTATCTGATGGCAAACTCTTTTGAGGAGAATCGCCTATAAATAACCATTTGTTATGTCTTTCCATCTGTAGCTACTTTATCAATCGTATTATGGCGGATATTCAGGTAGTCAAATTTATTATTAAGTCGCTACAATTTAGAGCCAAACTATTGAGCTCTAACATAGATTATTTAAGGCTTTCTTCTTAGTATGTAAATTAAACACTTTTGTTGGATGACACCACACACCTTAAGAAAAGAGATAACTAAAATGCCAGCTGCTAAACGTCCTATTTTTAATTTAGAGCTTGATTTACTTCGCACTTTTATTGCGGTTGTTGATGGTGCAACTTTTGCCGCCGCCGCAGAATCTGTTTGCCGAACGCAATCAGCGGTGAGTCAACAAATGCAACGGCTGGAGTCACTCATTGGCAAGGAGTTATTTGTCCGGCAGGGCAGAAATAAAGCATTGACGGACTCTGGTACACAACTATTGAGCTATGCCCGCCGTATTTTACGTCTTAATGATGAGGCATGTTTATCACTAGTTTATGAAGAAATTGACGGAGTATTAAAAATTGGTTCGCCAGATGACACCGCGAATACTATATTGCCTGATTTATTAGCCAGATTTTCAGGAGCTTATCCAAATTTAATCATGGATATTATTGTCAAGCGCAGCCCATTTCTTATGTCAATGTTAGAGGATAATGAACTCGATTTGGCGATCTCAACCGAGGAGCATGTTGGCTACCCTAAAATTGTCTTACGTGTTTCCCCTTCACTATGGTATTGCGGGAAACATTTTAGTTTTAACTTAGAGCAGCCGCTGCCATTAGTTGTGTTAGATGAGCCGAGTACTTATCGCGAGATGATGATCAATCACCTCGAACAACAGCAAATACCTTGGCGCATTGCTTATATGGCGACAACACTATCTGGGGCACGCGCTGCGGTTAGGGCGGGATTGGGTATTATGGCTCGCTCAATTGAGCTTTCAGGGGAGGATTTACGCATACTCGGTGAGGATGAAGGGCTACCAGTACTTCCGGCAATTCGATATAACCTGTATCTCAACTCAAAAAGCCCAACCAAAGCCGCACAAATTCTTTTTAACTCATTAAAAAATGAACAAACAGCCGTTATCTCCCATAACAACTAAAATTAGGAATAATTATGACCCATTTTCACGGTATTTTTCCTTATCTTGTTTCACCAGTCGATCAAACTAAAGGTACTGTTCTTGAATCATCTCTTCGTCACCTAATTGAGCACCTCATTTCGAGCGGAGTTCACGGATTGAGCCCATTAGGGAGCACTGGTGAATACGCATATTTGTCACAGGAATTACGAAATGAGGTGGTTCGCATTACAGTTGATCAAGCTGCGGGGCGAGTACCTGTATTAGCGGGGGTTGCCAGTTTCTCAACGTCAGATGCATGTTTTCAAGCGGAACAGTATGCCAATTTAGGTGTGGATGGCATGGTGCTGATATCGCAAAAAATGTACCCTCTGAGTGATAAAGCCCAATTGGGTTATTTCCAAACAATAGCGGAGTCTTTTCCTGAAAAATCCATGACGGTCTATACCAACCCTGGTTTGCTGGGGGATGTACTGTCTATTTCTCTTTTGAATGAATTAAGCTATATCCCTAATATCGAATATGTTAAAGATGCATCGAGTAATACTGGAAGGTTATTAACGATGCTCAACACCTTCGGTGAGCGGGTTAAAATTTTTAGTGCCTCAGCTCATATTCCTTTATTAGTCATTAAATTAGGTGGTGTGGGCTGGATGGCGGGTCCTGCCTGTGTGTTGCCAAAACAGTGTGTTGAACTGTATGAGTTGGCCACTAGAGGGGATTGGGATACAGCGTTAGCAAAACAGAAAGAAATGTGGCAAATCAACGAAGCTTTTACGCAATATGCATTAGCGTCATGTATTAAAGCATCTTTAAACATTCAAGGGTTTAATGTTGGTGACCCGATCCTTCCACAAGAACCTCTCAATGATGTTGCTATTGCTCATTTACAGCAAATTATTGCTCAGTTAAATGAATAATAAGAGGAAGGAAAAATAGAAGCCCATTCAGTGTGGGCTTCTATTCGTTAGTCGGTCTTATTAAAGACCAACACGCAATAGCTGTGTGATAGCCGATATAGTTTTCGCTTCAAAAGATAATACACTTTTAGCAAGCTGCGCAGCTTGTTCATTTTTCATTACCAGCCCTGCATTGTCATAGAATTTGCTCACAATATCCTCCAAAGACATTGGATTTTGTGGGTTACCGTATTGGATATCTAATCGTTCCGTTATTGTCTCACCATGGGTTAATGTGACAAAAATTAGGCCGGGAAAATAGGTTGGGAAAGGAATTTCATTTTCAGTGGGATAACGATAGCTGACTTTTTTCGCGAGGTTTTGGATATCTGCTCGCTGTAAATTTTCGGTAGAGAGCAAACTTAATGTTAATTTGTCTTCGATAAAACCAGCGGCAAACAACCACGGGAGGCTAAATTTCGCTGCATAGGCACTCTGAGGTGCCCATTTTTGTTCTGGTGGCTCACAAATTAAGGCCGCTGCAACGGGATCGACAACGCATTCTACTTTTGCAATTTGATCGAGGGTTATTCCTCGTTGTAATAATCGTCTCCCACAATCGACGGTGGCATGAGCAAAATGGCAAACAGGGTAGGGCTTAATGGAAACATTCATGAATTGCCAAACATTACCTAAGTCTTGGGCGACTTGCTCGGGATGTGCCTTTTCACGGAGACCATGTGTTTGGTACAGACTATAGCGTCCTTCAAAAATAGTTTCTGGCCCTGTCATTCCGCCTTTAGCTAAACAAGCTGCAATAATGCCTGATTGCGCAGCCCATCCCGCATGAAAACATTTTGCTGACGAGCTATTGGTTAGGTATTCAGCAACACCACTGGCTTGGCTTCCTGTTAGGCCTAGAGCGTTAACTGTTTGTTCCCGAGTTAATTTGAGTAATGAAGCTGCACAAGCCGTCGCACCAAAAATACCCGCTATAGCTGTAGAGTGGAAGCCGCGTAGGTGAAACCCGCTATGACTTGCTAATCCCACTCTGGCTGCGACTTCCCAGCCAATAATCCATGCAGTAAGGATCTCTTTTGTTGTCGCCTGTAAATGTTCACCGAGTGCAAAGGCTATAGGAGTAAGTACGGCACTACCGTGAGTGATTGAGTCGGTGTGTGTATCATCAAAATCTAATACATGCGCAGAAATACCATTTGCTAAAGCGGCGGTGGTAGTTGAAACGGTTTGGTTACTTCCCCAAATTGGAATTTTTCCTTGATGATCAGGTAAATAAGCAACTCCCTTACGGCATTGTGTTGCGCTTTGTTGGAGGCTTCCGGCAAGTGCAACGCCTAATGTATCGAGTAAATGATATTTGGCGCGTTCAATAACTTGCGGTGGAATATCAGAAAATGATAGGGATGTGATAAATTGGCTTAGCTGTTGGCTTAATGTCATAGATACCTCTGGTGAATGAAAAAGCCAGCACTTGACTGGCTTTAAGAAAGTAGAGATTTAAACTTTGCTAAAATGAATTAGTCATTAAGCCAACCGGATGCTTTGGTTTGTTCTATTACTCGAGTGACTTGTTCAGGTGCATTCCCTACATAGGTCGTTGGGTCTAATAGGGCATCAAGTTCTTCTTGCGTTATATGGTCACGAATGCGCGTGTCACGGTTAATGGCCTCAATAAAGGTGATGCCTTCTTCTTGGCCAGACATAGAAGCTTCATAAACAATTTCATGGGCAGTTTGTTTACCCGCTTTGTCTGACAGCGCAAACATGACGCGCTCAGCAAGCATAAATCCACCTAAAATATCTAAATTTTGGCGCATCTTATCGGTATGTACGTTTAATCCCCCTAATACAGTTTTCATGTTATCGAAGATCACCGAAAGCATCAGGCACATTTCTGGCATCACTTTCCATTCCATCTTCCAAATCGCACCATCTCTTTCGTGTTGGTGTTTCATCATGTCGGTAAGCACAGAAAGGTTAGCTTTCAATGTATTACTGACACAGGCCGCATTTTCGACAATGGCAGGGTTACGCTTGTGTGGCATCGTTGAGGAGCCAACTTGACCTTTACTAAAAGGCTCTGAAAGTTCATCAATTTCATTGTGGGCTAATAATAAAATTTCATTGGCAATTTTCCCTAATGTGCCACTAATTAAACCGATCAGCATGCCATATTCACTAAATCGGTCACGAGCCGGCTGCCAAGAAATCTCAGGGGTGCCTAAACCGAGTCGATTTAATACACGAACTTCAAGCTCATCTGCTTTGTCGCTCAATGAGGCCTTAGTTCCAACAGCGCCAACAACGCTACCAACGAATAAGCGAGGTTCGATTTCTTTTAACCGTTGATAATGGCGTGCTAATTCCGTTAACCAAATAGCAGTTTTGTGGCCAAAAGTAATCGGTAGGGCTTGTAAGGCTAAGGTTCGTCCAGGCATTGGTGTATTGCGATGTTTTTCGCTTAACGATAATAGAGAACGCCCTAATATTTTGATATCACGTAAAAAAATGTTATGAGCCTCTTTTAGTTGAAGCACTAAGCCTGTGTCCATAACATCTTGTGTCGTGGGCCCAAAATGGACATATTCACCAAAATGTTCAGGGCAAGCATGCTCTAAACCACGAATGGTTGGAACAAGTGGATGACGAGTTAAACGCACTTGCTCTAAGATGAAATCCATATCTAACTTTTCAAGTTTTGCCGTATCAGCAATGACCTCTGCGGCTTGCTTTGGAATTAAACCTAATTCAGCTTGTTCAATCGCTAATGCAGCTTCGTAATCAAGCCAATTTTGCATTCTGACCTTATCAGAAAAAATAGCGCGCATTTCTTCTGTAGACCATAAGTTTTTTAATAATACAGAATCAAAAACACTGGTACCCATAATATTCCCCTGTATAAGAATAATATTGAAAATTAAAAGGTGGTTATTTGTTAGAGAGTTGCTTTATTTATGCAATAAAAAATAAAAATAAACACCTTAATAAGATTAATGTTAATAAAAGACTTTCTTATGTATTTATTTTTCCATTTAAATCAATTTGTTATATTTTAATTTATTGTTTATTACATATCGATTTTAATTCTTAATTTTCTCTTAAGTTTTCATTAATTTAATTAATGCTCATTTATATGATGAAGATCATCTTTTTAAATAAGTCATGTTTTAAAAGGAAAGTAATTTGATATACATAATATGAAATCGAACTTTTAAAAATAAATAACCTTCCTTTTAATTACTAGGGAATCTATTTCTATATTTGGAGAAATAAACAATGACATTAAATAAATATACAAAATTAATACATAGTGGACGACAACCTATTACAACATCAGGACCAATTAATCCGCCAGTAATGAGAGCGAGTACTATTGTTTTTGATTCAATTAAAAGCTGGCGTGATGTTCGCGATCGCCGCGCAACGGAACGTGTTTTAAGTTACGGTGCGCGAGGTACAGAAACCGCATTTGCACTCGAAAGCCTGGTGACTGAATTAGAAGGGGGCTATAGAGCGCAATTATTTCCTACGGGTCTAGCCGCGATTGCAGTCACTATTATGGGCTATGCACACAGTGGTGGGCACGTATTGTTTGCAGATTCTGTTTATGAACCTGTACGTAAAATAGCCGATGCTTTTTTAAAACCAAATAACATCGCCTACAGCTTCTTTAAAACAGATGCTTCAGATTTTGAGCAAAAAATTCAAAGTAATACACAACTTATTTTTGTTGAATCCCCAGGTTCATTACTTTATGAAATGTTGGATTTACCCGAAATATGCCGTATTGCACATGAAAGAAATATCCCAGTGGGTGTTGACAACACTTGGGGTTCAGCATGGCTATATAACCCGTTGGAATTAGGCGCAGATGTCTCTGTGATTGCAGCGACAAAATACCTTTGTGGGCACTCTGATGTGATGATGGGAATTATGGTTGCGACAGAAAAAGCGTGGAAACAAATTGGCGCTTTGCCAGAAGCTTTAGGTCAAGCCAGTAGCCCCGATGATGCTGCCTTAGTTTTACGAGGGATGCGTACTTTAGGGCAGCGATTAGCTGCGCATGGCAAAGCTGCACTAGCGATTTCGCAATGGCTGGAAACGCGTTCTGAAGTGGAAAAAGTCTGGTTCCCTGAATTGCCATCTCATCCACGCCATGATTTATGGAAGCGTGACTGCAAAGGTAGTAATGGCTTATTAACCATTGAATTCAAAAAACAATATACCGCGAAGCAAACAGAAAACTTTATTGATGCTCTAGCCCTGTTTGGTATTGGCGCATCGTGGGGTGGGTTCGAAAGCCTCGCACTACCCGCTAACGTAGTCGGCGCAAGAACAGCATCAGATTGGAGCGAAGGTCATGGGCCTTTTGTTCGTTTACATATTGGCTTGGAGTCTGTGGATGATTTGATAGCGGATATTACACAAGCATTTTCAACATTAAATCAATAACAATAAAGCTGCACCAATACTGGGGAATTCTTCTATGACAGGTTTAATCATTGCCGCGCTAGTTACAGCGCTGGTTGTTTACCTGCTGGCTCGGGGTTATAAACCTCAGCCAGTCTTGTTGCTAGGGGGCTTACTTTTGTTGCTCCTAACCGCATCTTTAGATCTTAATTCATTGTTACCAGAAAATAAAACCACGCATTTTAAGTACTTTGATATCTTCCAAATTTTTACTGATATCATGAGCTCTCGATTAGCTGGCTTAGGGTTAACATTAATGGCGATTGCTGGATTCTCCCGTTATATGGAGCATGTGGGAGCTAGTCGCGCATTATTTGCTATTTTTGAAAAGCCGCTAAAGACCATTAAATCACCTTATTTGCTATTAGTGATTTCATTTCTAGTGACGCAAGTTCTGGTGATTTTCATTCCAAGCCATGCAGGGTTGGGGATGTTATTAATGGTGACAATGTACCCTATATTAATTCGTTCGGGAATCAGCCCACTCTCTGCTTTAGCGGTTATCGGTTGTTGCCAGTTTATCGACCATGGACCCGGTTCTGGTAATGTCATTATGGCAGCGAAAACCGCGGATATTGAACCCGCTGTTTACTTTGTTCAACACCAATTACCCGTAACTATCCCTATTATTATTGCAGTGGCAATCACCCATTTCTTTGTTCAGCGTTGGTGGGATAAGCGTGAAGGGTTTGTTTTTGACTTGAGCAAAATTGATACTATTAAAGAAGATGGCGGTAATAAAGTCCCATTGTCTTATGCGTTGTTACCAGTTATTCCATTGATCCTAATTATCGGGTTTAGCCCATTATTACACCCATATATTAAGTTGGAAGTTACCACCGCGATGATTATCAGTACCGTCATTGCACTGATTTTTGAATACGTCCGTTTACGTGATGCGAAAGCCGTCATGGACAGCTTTATGTTGTTCTTTGAAGGAATGGGGAAACAGTTTGTTTTAGTCGTTTCTTTGATTGTTTCAGGGGAGTTTTTCGCAAATGGATTACTCAAAAGTGGGGCGGTGGATACGTTAATTAGCGCAGCTCAAGATGCCGGCTTTGGTATTGGTGCGATGATTATTGTTATGAGTGCCATCCTTGCACTCGCGGCTTTCCTGATGGGCTCAGGGAATGCAGCATTCTTCTCTTTTGCTGCATTGACACCGAAAATTGCTGCTTTCCTTAAAGTGGATGTGGTGACACTCATTTTACCGATGCAAATTATGACAAGCTTTGGGCGTACTGTGTCACCTATCACTGCAGCAATTGTTGCAATTGCAGGAATTGCAGGGGTTTCGCCGTTCCAAATAGTAAAACGAACGGCAATCCCAATGGCAGTTGCCGCAATCGTTAACCTTGTCGTAACTTTCTACTTTTTATACTTCTAATTAGACTCGCGCATTTATCCCTTAAACTTTTCGTTACTCTTCGGTTTAAGGGATTTTTTTATTGATAAGCGGGCTATTATTCATCCTTTATTCATCCTTTTATCACAAGCTATCTCAATGATAGTATGGTGCTTGATTCTAACTT